>DATFXS010000394.1:0-3996 GCA_035315605.1 Polyangia bacterium | reverse complement strand
CACCGCGTACATGGGCCTGGGCGTCGCGGCGGCGTACGCGTTTCTGCAGCGAATCTTGAGCGTCATCGCCGAGACGCCCGCGCTCGTCTTCAAGGCGACCAACCGCTACCTTCCGGCGGCGGTCATCAGCGGCGACGTCACGCCCGAATACCTGGGCGTCGGCTACATCATCGGCCCGCGCATCGCGGGCATCCTGGTCGCGGGCGGCGTTCTGGCCTGGGTCGGCTTTATCCCGCTCATTACCGTTCTGACGCCGCCCGATCGAATCGCTGCCCAGCTCGTGAAGCTCGGCTACCTGGCGAGCGTAGGAACGCCGGGCGGACCGGGTGATTGGAATCCCATCACGCACACGTTCGCGAGCGCGGCCGGAGCGGTCTACCGGGCGTACGTGCGCCAGATCGGGGCGGGCGCGGTCGCGGCGGGCGGCTTCATCACACTTCTCAAGACGCTGCCGACGATCGTCTCGTCGTTCAGGGAGAGCGTCGCGTCGCTGCGCCGGCGCAAGGGCGGCGGCGCCGAGGTCGTGCGCACCGAGCGCGACCTGCCGATCACCGTCGTGCTGCTCGGCTCGGCCGTGCTGGTGCTGGTGATCGCGGTGCTCCCGTTCGTACCGGGCGCCGGCATCGGCAGCAAGCTGCTGCTCGGCCTGCTCGTCGTCATCTTCGGCTTCTTCTTCGTCACGGTCGCGAGCCGCATCGTCGGCCTCATCGGCTCGTCGTCGAACCCGATCTCTGGCATGACGATCGCGACGCTGATGGCGACCTGCCTGGTGTTCGTAGGCCTCGGCTGGACGGGCGACATCTATCAGCCGATGGCGCTTTGCGTGGGCGCGCTGGTCTGCATCGCCGCGGCCAACGCCGGTGCGACGTCGCAGGACCTCAAGACCGGCTTCCTCGTCGGCGCGACCCCGCGCGCGCAGCAGATCGGCCTGATGATCGGCGTCGTTACCTCGACGATCGTCGTCGGCCTGACGATCCGCCTCATCGATCACTCCGGCCCGGCGGGCGTACACATGATCGGCAGCGACACCTATTCGGCGCCCCAGGCGACGCTGATGGCGACGCTGATCAAAGGTCTTCTCGCGCACAACCTCGACTGGCAGTTCGTGATGGTGGGCGTTGCCCTGGCGGCGACCGTCGAGCTTTGCGGCGTCGGCTCGCTGTCGTTCGCGGTCGGCGCCTATCTGCCGCTGTCGACGACCACGCCGATCTTCGTCGGCGGCGTCGTGCGCGCCTTCGCCGAGCGCGCGCGCGCGAAGGCCGGGGTGGCGCAATCGCACGCCGACGCCGAGCTCGGCCCCGGGAACCTGTTCGCGACCGGCCTGGTCGCGGGCGGCGCTGTCGCGGGTGTCTTCATCGCGATCCTGAAGGCGTTCAACGCCCCGCGCCGGGTCCTCACGTTGGTATCGCTGGAGGGGCCGCTGACACACATGCTCGGCCCGGGCGTCTACCAGCTGGTCGGCCTGGCCTTCTTCGCGACCATGACCGGCATCCTGTATCGCGTGGCCCGGCGCCCGCAGGCGTAGCCGGCCCGCTCAGACGTGGACGGTCACGACGACCGTGCCGGCGAACGTCGTATCCGACGAAGGCATGTGCCCCGACGCGGTGGCCGTGATGGTCGCGCCGGCGTTGATATAAGGCAGGAGATCGACGTTCGAGGTCGGCGGGATCGTGATCGTCGCCGTGCCCGGCACCGGCTGCAGCTTCGCGATCTCGACGGTGGGCAGATTGGCGTTCCCGTTCGACGAGATGCTGATCGAGATCGAGCTGACGAAGTCCCACGTCGCGCCGCTCGGCGACATGATGGACAGGGAGATCGACTTCAGCGTCGCCGAATGGGCCGGCCCGGTCCCCTGCGCGGCGGTCGCCGACTGGATGTCGACATTCATCGGGATCGCGAACAGCGACGCCGGCAACAGCGCCCCCAGCGGGCTTCCCGGCACGGTCTGCTGCGGGATGTCCTGGCTGACGTCGAAGGCGATCAGGCCGCATCCAGGTGCGCCGGCCAGCGCCAGGATAGTGACAACCGCCGCCATACGCGAAGCCGAGGTCATGCCGCGATCATCGGCGCTCCCGCGCCCGCCCTGAGCCCACCTTGGGCCGATGTGGGCCCGATCAGGGGCCGGCGTCCGCCGGGACGAGCGGCGCGACGTGCATGAGAAGGCCGCCGCTCGTCGCCGGGGCGCACGGCTCGAGCGCGGACATCGACGGGATGTCGATGACGAGGTGCTCGACCGAGGAGGCGTCGACGTCGGGGACCGACGTCACCGTCGCGCCCGCCCCGATGCACGCCGTGGCGTCCGACGTCATTCCTCGGGTGCCTCGGTTGACCAGGCGCAGGCCATCGAGCGCCAGCGGAACGCCGACGTGCGGGCACGACGGCGTGAGAATCTCGAAGCTCGTGCCGTTGTTCAAGAAGGCGAGCTGGCATTGCCCGCCGGACAGCAGCGAGTAGACGCCGGCGGTCACTTCGACGTGAAGAGACTGCGGGCCGCCCGAGCTGTCGCACGCGGGCAGGATCGCCAGCTGCCCCAGATTGCCGTCGATCGAGTCGTCGGCATTGTGCGTGATCGTTCCCTCGCGCCCGCAGATCCAGGCTCCGCGACCCGCCCAGTCGGCAGGAGGCCGGAGCAGCCAGCCCGAGACCTGATGCGGATCGTGGTCCCTCCAGGCCCCGAGGCCCCAGACCTCCATCCAAACGCCGTCGTAGAGCAGCACTTCGAAGTCCACCTCCGACAATCCGCGCGCGTCGTAGGCCAGGTACGGCGGGGCGTACCGCACCGGCTTCCCGGCCACCACGCCACAGAGCGCGAACGCGCCGGTCGGGTTGGCCGGGGTGCAGGCCGCGGGTGCGCCGTCGTCGGCAAGGGCGTCGCCGCGAGAGATCGCGGCGTCTCCGCCGCCTGCGTAGGGGAGCGGCCGCGCGACGCAGCTCGCGGCGGTCGCCAAAAGGACGGTGAGGATGAACCGGACCACGCCGCCAGGACGAAGCGGAGGGCGCGACTTATTCAATGCGCGGCTGGCAAGATTCGAACTTGCTACCCCCGGCTTCGTAGGCCGGTGCTCTATCCAGATGAGCTACAGCCGCTCGTGAAAAGTGAAGGACACGTATGCCGTGGCACCGGGCGCCCGTCAAGAGCCGAGGCCGCCAACTGTTCTGGGAAGTTGCGGAGAGGGAGGGATTCGAACCCTCGATACAGCTTTTGGGCCGTATAACGGTTTAGCAAACCGCCGCCTTCGGCCTCTCGGCCACCTCTCCAGAATTGCGCCGGCGACGATAGTCGACGAGGCGGGCCTCTGCAAGGGTGCGCGGGAAATCCCCTGGCGCTACGGACTCAGGATGACGTCTGCCGCCGCGGACAGGCCGTCCGGCGAGCCGGCGTACCACGAAATCGCGGTGCCTCCCGGCTTCGAGACCAGGAGATCGTCGTAGCCGTCGCGGTTCAGATCGACCACGATCGCGTCCGGGGTGTAGCCCGGGCCGACGACGATAATCGACACGTCGAGGGGCGTCGTCCGTGTCGCCGGCGCGCCCCAGCCGCCCGGCCCGCCATAGGCGACCGAGCAGCCGTTCCGACAGTCCGGGCCGATCGTGTCCCAGTACCCGTCGCCGTCGAAGTCGCCCACCAGGACGAACACCGTCGGTTGCGCGGCGGTCGACAACGTCGACGACAGCCCGCCCGGCCCGCCTTCATAGGCGCGCAGCGTGCCCGCCGGCGATTGGTCGTCGATGACCAGATCCGAGTAGCCGTCGTAGTTGAAGTCGACCACCCACAGCCCGCTCGTCCCCGGAATCGCGATCGGCGTCGGCTTGTTCGGGTTGCCCATGTAGAGGGTGATGCGAGAGTTGTCGGCGTAGATGACGTCGGTCCGCCCGTCGCCGTCGAAGTCGCCCGTCGCGACCTGCTGAAGCTGGCACGCGCCGCAAGCGAAGCTGTCGGGCGGCATGGACGCGCAGCCGTGGATCATGGCGGCGCCGTAGCGGGACTGCACGACG
>DATFXS010000393.1:0-8560 GCA_035315605.1 Polyangia bacterium | reverse complement strand
CGTTGTAGAAGTTGTTGCTGCTGTTGCCGTTCCCCGAGGTGGTGCCGCCGCCGCAGCCGGCGCCGCCGATGGCCAGCAGCGTGAGCAGCGCCGTCGCGGTCGCCAGTCCGGCCAGCGTCGCTCGCATGCGCGTGTCGGTACTCATGTCGTCCCTCCCTTGCCGTTGTCCTCGATCGAAACGCTGTTGATCCCGGGGATCTGCTTGTCCGCCAGCAGGCGCATGATCGCGCCGGCGTCCATGTCGTCCGCCAGCGCCGCCTCCATCACCAGCCGACCCGGCTGCGCGGACGCGGTCCCGGGCAACTCGACGACGCGCGCGCCGGGAAACGCCAGGTGGATCCGTTCCCAGGCGAGGCCGGGCTCGGCCGCGTGAATCGCCACCTTCGTCAGCTTCAGGCGCGCCCGCCGCCCCAGGTCGAAGATCGCCAGCACGATGCTGGCGAACAGCGTCGCCACGCAGGCCAGCGGGATGGCGCCCAGCCCGCAGGCCATGCCGATCCCGATCATCACGAACATGACCGCGGCGTCGCGCGTGTCCTTGATGCCCGAGCGAAAGCGGATGAACCCGCCCAGACCGACCAGGCCGAATGCGCGCGCCGTGCTCTGTCCGATCACGACGACCATCAGCGCGCCCGCGATCGCGATCAGCGTCTGCGCCTGCGCGGTCTCACGCGCCGGTGGCAGCATGTTCGGCAGCAGGCGGCGCCAGAGCCGGTACCCGAGGAATGCGCCCAGCATCCCCGCCACCATCATGCGCAGCAGGATCACCTCGAAGCGCGCCACGTCCAGGGTGCCGGTGCTGAAGCCGTCGAAGGAGGGCATGACGTCAGGCCGCCATCACGGTCGGGTTGAGGTTGCCGCCCGTGGCGATCCCCGCCGCCTGCTTGAGCAGCGAGATGTTGTCCGGAAACTGCTCGAGCGCCCGCTGCAGCAGCGCCTTGCCGCGCGCGCCGCTGACCAGCACGCCCAGGCTTTTGATCGCGCACGCGGGCCACTGTTCGAGGTAGCTCTCGCGCAGCTCCCAGGCCGTGGGATGGTCGAGCCCGATCAGAGAATCGAGCGCCTCGCGGCAGCTCGCGGCCATGGCGACCCGCATCGCCCAGGCGCGGCCGTCGTCGAGGCCCGCGATCGTCGACAGCACCGTCTTGGGCGCGCGCCCCAGCATCTTCTCGCGCCAGCGCCAGGCGCGGTCGCTGGTCAGACCCGCCAGCGATGCGATCGCCGGGACCGGCGCGGCGGCGCGCGCCGCCTTCCGGATCGCCCAGGCCCGGTCGTCGTCCAGCCCGGTGACGGAACGCGCGGCGGCGCGCGCGCCCAGATAGCCGCCGAGCGCCGCATCCAGTCCGCCGCGCTCGCAGATCCAGCGCTCGCGCAAACCCCAGGCCCGCACGCTGTCGAGCAGCGCCAGCGACGTCAGCACGCCGTCGGGCGTGCGGTAATAAAGCGGCTCGCGCAGGGCCCAGGCGGTCTCGTCGTCCAGCCCGCGCAGGCTCGCCGCGACCTCGGCCGGCGCCGCCTCGGCGAGCAGCTCGCGCAACGCCCAGGCGCCCGGTGCCTCGGCCGCCTGCTCCGCGAGCGACAGCGCGACCTCGTGAGGCGCCGCCTCGGCGAGCGACCGGCGCAAGCGCCAGGAGACGGCGTCGGACAGGCCGCGCAGGCCGCGGGCGATCACGCGCGGCACGCGGGCGGCCAGCCCCAGGCGGCGATCGTCGATGCCGTTGCCCGCCAGCCCGGCCAGCACGTAGGCGGCCAGCGTCGGCTCGTGGTGCGCGCGTTCGTCGACCCACGCGAGGAACGCTGCCAGCGCGGCGTCGGGGCTGGTGACCGCGTCGCCACGCGTCGCCGCGGCGCCGTCGCCGGCGGTCCGGGCGCCGCGGGCCCGGGCGATCGCCGCCGGAACGCCGCGGGCGCGCGCCTCCATGATCGTTTCGCAGATGCCGCTGACGATCTGATCCAGATCGGCGGCGCTGTTGTCGAGGACGATCCAGCGAGCCGGATCGCCCGCCGCCATCGCCAGGTATCCTTCGCGCAGCCGCTGCCCCAGCCCGCTGCCGACCAGGCCCTTGCGCGACGCCGGCCGCTGCTCGCGGGCCAGGATCTTCGCCACCTTGCGCCGCCCGCGCGCGACCGACGGATCGACGTCGACGAGAAACACCAGGTCCGGCCAGAGGCCTCCGGCGGCGTCCGCGATGATCGATCGGACCGTGGCATCCGGAAGGCGGCGCACGTGTCGCGCCAGGACCTCCGCGGTGTACAGATATCGATCGGTGATGACGACGTCGTTGCGCGCCAGCGCGGGCGCAACGACCTCTTCCACCAGCTGGACCTCGCGCGCGACGTACAGCAGCAGCTCGGCCCGCGGCACCAGCGCCAGGTTGCGCGCGTCGCGACAGAGGTCGCGGATCGACTGGGTGACGCGCGACGCGAACCAGCCGCCCTCCCGGGCGTGCTCGACGGAGAGACCGCGTTCGCGCAGCGCCGCCGCGACCCGGTTGGACAGCGTCGTCTTCCCGCTGCCGTCAATGCCTTCGAACGCGATGAACATTCCAGGCGGCATTGCGCGTTCGCTCATGCCGTTCCCGGGGTTGGCGCGAAGTAGGCCGCGGCGTCCAGGGTGGTGTTCGGGTCGGCGTCGGCGTTCGCGACGTCGTCGGTCGCCGGCGGCGACTCGTCGATCGGCTCCAGCTTGCGCGTCATGGCCGCCATTCCGATCCGGAACTTCGAGAAATCGTCGGCGGGCTGCAGGCCGGTCAGCGCCCAGGTCAGCCAGACGGGCCGGTCGCCCCAGTGCTTGATCTCGAGGATCCGAGCCGGGCCGGGCGCGATCACGTCGGCCGGGTTGGGCGCGACCTCGGCACCGACCACGCCGACCGTCTGGGGCCGACAGAAGGTCAGACGTTCGTCGAGCGTGATGCGCAGGCGCCCGGACTCGGCGGTCATCGCCGCGCGCCGGTACCAGGTCGTCAGGCGCGGCGCCATGGTCGGAATCGCGAGCTCGCGGGCCAGCGTCGCCAGCGCCGACAGCGGCTCCAGCGACGCGAAGGCCGCATCCCGCTGCCCGCGCCGCTCGATCAGCTGCCGGAGCAGCGTCGGCGTCGCCTGAAGCCGGACCTTGGAACGGGCGGTTCCCGTGTTCTGCTTGAGCTCGAGGCACGCCACCGCCGACAGGATCGGGGCGTCCTCCAAGGAGGCCGCCATGGCGTATTCGCGCAGCCGCAGCCGGCGAGCGACCGGCCCCGCGCACGACTGCAGATACTGGGAATCGTCGGTGTCGAAATAGGTCGTGCGCGTATACGCGATCGGCCGGTTTTGATCGTAAGTCTCGACGGTGGCGCGCGTACCGATCGCGGTGAAGAAACGCGTCACCTGCGCGCGCGTCAGGACAAAGCGCTCTTCGTGCTCGGACGATTCCACGACGCCACCCATGTCATCTCCCGGATGTTCGAATTCCGCGTGTTCGAAACTCGGACGAGTGCACTGCAAGCACGGTGCCGCCCCGAGGTCGGCATCGTGGGAGTTTTGACGGAGGGGCGCTCGGGGGTCGTTACCGGCGCGTAATCAGGGGACCAAAGGCGAGTTACCGCGTGCGCATCGTGGCGATGCGCTCGGCGAGCCCCGACGATCTTTCCAGCGGGCGCGCGGCGGCCTGCTCGAGCAGGGCGCGGCGGCCGACCACGGTGATCGAGTGCCGGACCCGCGTCACCGCGGTGTAGACCAGCTCGCGCGACAGCAGCGGCAGGTCGGTGTCCGGAAGAATCAGAGCCGCTCGATCGAGCTCGCTGCCCTGCGCCTTGTGGACGGTCGATGCGTAGGCCACCGCGAGCGCGCCCTGCAGGGCGGGGAGCGGAAAGGGAACCAGCGCGCCGCCCCGCGGGAAGACCGCCGCGGGGACAGGCCGACCGCCGCCGGCAGGAACCACCGAGAGCACCACCCCCTGATCGCCGTTGTAGAGGCCGCGATCGTAGTCGTTGCGCGTGATCATCACGGGCGTACCGGGCAGGATCGCGCCCGGTGGCGGGGCCGGCAGGCCCGCGTCGGCGGCGGCGCGGCGCGCCAGCTCGGCGTTGATTCGATCGGCTCCGGCAAAGCCGCGGCGGGTGACCGTCAGCAAGCGCGAGCGCTGCTGGCGGCCCAGCGCGAACGCGACGGCGGCAGCGGCATCGGGGTCCAGCTGGGCGTCGCTGCCGGCGCGCAGCGCGTAGCTCTGCCGGGCGGCGTCGGCACCCGGCCGGATCCATTCCGCGTACCAGCGATCGATGAACGTCGCGACGGTCCGGCGCGCGACCGGCGCGGCGTCGCCGTCCGGCTCCAGGCATTCGAAGCCGGTGAAGGTCAGCTCGGACGGCGCGCGAGCCGCGGGCGCGCCGCGTCCGGCTAGGTCGCCGGCGGCGATCGCGCGCGCGACGTCCAGCACGCGCGCGCCAGCCGGATCATCCGGGTTCATCCGGTGGCTGCGGGTCAGCCGGAGGGCGGAACCGACGCCGACGAGATCGCGGAACACGCTGCCCGCCTCCACGGCCGGCAGCTGATCGCCGTCGCCGATCAGAACCAGGCGGGCATCCGGAAGCAGCGCGCGCGAAAGCTGTTCCATCAGCGCCAGCCCGACCATCGACGCCTCGTCGACGATGACGGCGGCGTAGGGGAGGGGTCGGTTCTCGTGGTGGCGGAACTCGCCGCCGCCCAGCTTGAGCGCGCCGCCCCCGAGGCCGAGCAACCGGTGCAGCGTCCCGGGCGCCGGCGCCGCGGGATCGTCCGTCGCCAGCAGCTCGGCGATCCGGTTGGCCGCCTTTCCGGTGGGCGCCGCGATCGCGATGCGCTCGCGATCGATCCCGGCGGCGATCCACGCCTGCACGATGCCGCCGATGAGCGCGGTCTTACCGGTGCCCGGGCCACCCGAGATCACCGTCAGCGAGCGCCGGCGGGCCGCCGCGATCGCCGCCGCCTGCTCGTCCGTCCATCGCGCCTTGGGGTCGGTCGCGGTCGGCGCCACCTCGGGCGCGGACAATCGGGTCGCGAGCGCTGCGGCCAAGCGCATCTCCAGGCGCAGATCGCGCTCGTGATACAGGAAGCCGCCGTCGACGATGAACGGCCGGTAATCGCCGGGCTGTCCGACGAAGGGCGCGAGCGCGGCCCCGGCCAGGCCCGCGCCGGCGAGGCGCGCGGCGGCCGCGCGATCGTCGTCGGTGGCTCCCAGGCGGGCGACCCGCTCGCCCACGGTCGCGAGGCCGAGCCGTGTCGCGCCGGCGCCGCGCGATTCCAGCGACGCCAGCACCACCAGCGCGAAGGCGCGCCGCTCGGCGCGCGGCAGGTCGGCCGCTGGCCAGCCGCCCGCCTCGATCGCCAGGTAGAGCGACGCCTGATCGACATCCGCCGCGCGCGGCACGAGGTCGCGCGCCCAGGCGGGCGGCCAGGCGGCGCGATCGGCGTCGCTGGTCATTCCGGCGCCGCCTCCCCGCGATCGAGCGCGCCGGCCAGCTCGCCCTGCCACCGCAAGATCTCGTCGAAGTCCGGCCGGCGGGCGAGGATCGCTGCGGAGGGGCCGGCGCCGCGTTCCAGCCCGCGCACGAAGACGTAGAGGGTTCCGCCGAAGCGGGCCTCGTAGGCCGCCGCGTCGCCGATGCCGAGCATGCGCACCAGCGCCAGCGCATACAGCTGCTCCTGCAGCGCGTAGTTCACCTCGACGTGGGCGGCGACCGACTCCGCGTTCCAGGCCGGCAGCCGATCGGTCTTCCAGTCGGCGAAGTACGAGCGCCCCTCGTGCTCGAAGATCACGTCGACGAATCCCTTCACGAAGCCGCGCGCGGGACCGCCGGCCTTGGGCGGAAACGGGAACAGGAACTCCATCTCGCGCGCGCAGCGCGCCGCGGCTGCCAGCCCGGACAGCGTCGCGCCCACGACCGGCAGCGGCGCCGTCAGCGCCGCGTGGGCCAGGCGCAACGCCGGGCCGAGGTCGTCCGGATCGCGCCCGTAGCGACGCAGCAGCGGCTCGACGACGGTCCGCACGTCGTCACGCGCGCACCAGACGTCCCGGTCGGGGGCGGGCGTCGCGCGCAGCGTCTCGAGCGGCAGCTGTTCCAGGAGGGCGTGGATGAAGATGCCGGTCTCGGCGCCGCCCGCGAGATCGCCGGCGTCGTCGCCCGCGTGCGTCCCGGCGTCCAGGCCGACCTCGTCGGGCATCTCGGTCGGGGGGTGGTAGCCGCCCCGCGCCTGTTTGATGCGGCTGTATGACGTGGTGATGGCCCCGGCGCGCGCGCGGCGCAGGCGGGCGAGGGTGGGGTCGGGCGCGATCGGCGCGATGTCGGCGGGATCGGGACGCCAGGCGGCGAGGGCGCCGGCCGCTGGCGTGCCGCCGGAGTCATCGGCGGCGCGCGCGTCGATCCGGATCTCGTGCGGCGCCAGCAGGCGGCGGGTATCCGGCTCGATCATCAGCTCGTGAATCCGGCGGTTCACGTGCCGGTAGCCGCCGTTCAGCTTCCAGGTGTCCTCCTGCGGTGGGCTGTCGAACGGCGACAGATCCCCCTCGGGAACGTTGCCCGAATACGGGAGATAAAGCCGCTGGCGCGCGCGCGTCAGCGCGACGTAGTAGAGGCGCTGGTCCTCGGCGTCGCGATCGCGCTTGATGAGCTCGAGGACGCCGGGCAGTCGCGGCTGTCCCGCCAGGCGCCGGCGCTGGCCGTCGACGTCGACGAAGCTGCGGACGACGTCGCGGCCGACGAGGTTGAAGCCGCCGTAGACGAACACGATCTCGGCCTCCAGACCCTTCGCCCGGTGCATGGTCATGATCTGCACGGCGTCGCGCTCGCCCTCGGCGCGCAGCGTGTTGCCCTCTTCGGGCTGTGGCACGGCCAGCCGTGCGACCAGGGCCGCGAGACGGCGCGCGACGTCGCCCAGCGGACGACGGGTCCGGGCCGCGTCCAGCGCGAGCAGCTCGAACAGCTGGCGCAGGTTCGTCAGGCGGCGCATGGCATCGCCGCTGAACAGCTCGCGACGGGCGAGGCCGCTCTCGTCGAGAATTCGCCCGAACAGATCGGACAGATCGCCGCGCTCCGCGGCCGCGTGCCATTCGAGCAGGCGATCGACCAGGGGCTGATCGGCGCCCGCCACGGCGTCGGGCAGATCGGCCAGCCCGAGGCCGAAGAAGGGCGTCAGCCAGGCGCGCAACCGTCGGGCGGGATCGCGGGGATCGGCGATCGCGCGCAGCAGGTCCCGCACCTGGCGCGCCTCATCGGTCTCGTAAAGGCCTTCCTGCACGGCCAGCACCGCCGGGATGCCCCGGCTCGCCAGCGCGTCGGCGACCGTCTGCGACTCCCGGCGCGTGCGGGTCAGGATGAAGATCTCACGCGCGCTGGCGACGTCGGCCCGCGCCAGCAAGTCCGCGATCTCGTCGGCGATCGCGCGCGCCAGGCGCGCGCGCACGACGCGCATCGGCAGCTTTTCCTCGTCGTCGGCTTGCACGCGCAGCAGGGTGAGCGGCCGCATCTGGTCGACGGGCTCGCTCTCCTTGCCCCCGTACTTCACCGGGTTGCTGTAGCCGATTCCGCTCGAGAAGAACGGCTTGGCGGCCGTCTGATCGAAGATCCGGTTGTAGGTGTCGATGACGGCGGGGGTCGAACGAAAATTTCGTTCCAGGTGATGAACGCCGCCCATCGCGGTCACCGCCGCGCGCGCGGCGGCGTAGATGCTGACGTCGGCGCCGCGGAAGCCGTAGATCGACTGCTTGGGATCGCCGACCAGGATCAGCGGCCGCGGATCGCCACCGTCGAGGAAGATCGTGCGGAAGATCTGCCACTGCACCGGGTCGGTGTCCTGGAACTCGTCGATGATGGCCAGGCGGAAGCGCGCCCGCAGGGTGGCCACCAGCTCGCCGCCGCGCGGGCCGCGCAGCGCCTCGTCGACGAGCAGCAACATGTCGTCGAAGTCGTAGAGGCCGGCGGCCCGCTTGCGGGCGCGCAGGCGTTCGTCGACCAGCGGCCCGAAGCGCTGGGCCAGCACGCTGGCCAGCGGGAGGGCGGCGTCCGCCAGCGCCTGGATGCGCGCGACCAGCGGCGCGACGGTCGGCCTGTCACGCGCGCCGCCCAGACGTTCCGGGTCGAGGATGAACTCGAAGATCTTGCTGCTCCGGACCAGGGCGTCGATCCGCCCGAGCAGGAAGGCCGCGTCGCCGTCGCCAGCGAACAGCGTGCAGGCCGCGTGCAGCTTCTCGACGCGTTCCACGACGTACTTCGCGCGCTTGATCGAGCGGTTCGTGATCGCGCAGGCTTCCTGCAGGTTGCTCGCCGCGAACGCGCGTGCCGCCGCGCCGAGGCGCTGCGGATCGTACGGGACCGCCCAGTCGCACCGGATGCCGCGCGCCTTGTAGAGCAGGTCCTCGAGGCCGCGCACGTCGCTGGTCGCCAGCCACGCCGCGAGCAGGGCGTGGTGCTCGTCGTCCAGGCGGGCCCGGATGACCTCGTCGAACGCGGCCGTGAAAGCGGTCCGGCTCTCCACCGGGTTCTGCGCGAGCAGGCGGCCGCTCGCGAACGCGTGCTCGGTCAGCACGCGCTGGCAGAAGGCGTGGATG
>DATFXS010000392.1:0-3914 GCA_035315605.1 Polyangia bacterium | reverse complement strand
GAGCGCTCGCGCGCGACCCGCTCCGTCGCCGCGACGGTCGCCTGCGGTGCCTGCACCGGCTGTGTCCCGGGCGCGGTCGCCAGGCTGCGCGACGTGACGGCCTTGACGAAGCTGTTCACGTCGGGGAAGCGCGCGTCGCGGTTCTTCTCCATCGCGCGCTCGACCGCCGCGACGATCGCGGGCGGCGTCTCCTTGGTGGCCGCCGCGAGCGACGGGGTGGGGGTGTAGACGATGGCGTGAATGACCGCCGCCAGCGTGTCGCCGACGAACGGCGGCTTGCCCGCCAGCATCTCGAAGGTCATCGCGCCGAACGCGAACACGTCCGTGCGCGCGTCGATCTCGTCGTTGCGGCCGGTCGCCTGCTCGGGCGCCATGTACTGCGGCGTCCCCAGCAGCGCCGCGTCCTGCGTCAGCACGGTGTTCGATCCGCGGATCTTCGAGATCCCGAAGTCCAGCACCTTGACGACGTCGCGCACCTCGCCGCCCAGATCCGTCGGGCAGAGAAAGACGTTGTCGGGCTTGAGGTCGCGGTGAACGACGCCCTCGCGATGGGCGGCCGCCAGCGCCGACCCGACCTGCGTGACGATCGCCTTGACGTGATCGAGGGGCAGCGGCCCGCGCGCCAGCCGCGCCGCCAGCGATTCGCCCTGCAGAAGCTCGAGAACGATGTACGGCGTGCCGTCCGGCAGCGTGTTGAAGTCGAGAACCTGGACGATGTTCGGGTGCCCGAGGCGCGACCCGATCTCCGCCTCGCGACGAAAACGCGCGAGCACAGTCGCGTCCGTCGCCCCAAAAAGTAAAACTTTCACGACGACGCGCTTGCCGGGCAGCCGCAGATGCTTGGCCTCCCAGACCGCGCCCATCCCGCCCTGGCCCAGCAAGCGTGTGATCTCGTAGGTTTCCGCGACGACGACGCCGGGTCGCAGGCCGGCCGGCGGGGGCGGGGCGTCCGCGGTGACGGTGCGCGAATGCGCGTCGGGCGCGCTTGGCGACGACGGAGCGACGGTTGCATCCAGGGCCGGATCGAGCGGGCGGGTGGGCATGCGGCGACGATGATTATAGGCCAGGGAACTTTTTCGCGGGTCGGTTGTCCGCTCGATCATGCGTCGCTGCGCTGATCGCTGCGTGGGTCGCTCCGTCGGTCGCTCCGTCGGTCGTTCCGTGCGCGCCGCGATCGGGCTGACGGCGGCGGCCGCCGCCCTCGACGGCTGTGGGGCAGGGGGGAACGGCCCGACCGGGCGGCCGATGGGCGGGGCGCGCGTCTGCTCGACGACCGCGCCGCCCGGCGCCTTCCGGCCCGACCCGGCGCTGTTCGCGTCCAAGGGGCCGCCGGGCCCCGGCGACTGGCTGGCCGTCCACCCCGAGCACGGCCAGAGCTTCGAGGACTACGTTCATGCCGGGCCGGCGCGCCCGACCGCCGCGCGCGACGTGATCGTGCTGCAGCCGATCGGACCGTTCACGCCCGAGCAGACGGATCTTCTGGAGACGCTGAGCGCCTACCTGGCGGCCTTCTATCAACTGAAGACGCGCCTGGCAGAGCCGCTGCCGCTGCCGAACCTCGGCATGCGCGCGCGCGCCGTCGACGGGGAGATCCTGGTCCAGTACCGCGCCGACCTGATCGAGAACGGGCTCAAGCCCCGACTGCCGCCGGACGCGGTCGCCTACCTCGGCATCACGATGTCGGACCTGTTCGCGGACTGGGCGTGGGAATACATCTTCGGGCTGGCGAGCCTCGAGCATCGCGTCGGCGTCTTCTCGCTGGCGCGCTACCTGCCCGAGACGCTGGGCGAGCCGGACACGCCGGCGGCGCGCCAGAAGATGTTGCGGCGCGCGCTGATCGTGATGTCGCACGAGGCCGGGCACATGTTCTCGCTGCCGCACTGCACGGCCTACCGCTGCCTGATGAACGGCGTCGGCTCGCTGGACGAGCTGGATCGCAGCACGCCCTGGCTCTGTCCGGATTGCCTGCGCAAGGTCTACTTCAGCATCGGCTTCGACTTCTCGAAGCGCTACGAAGAGCTGCGCGCCTTCCACGCCGCGCGCGGCATTCCGGGGGAGGTCGACTGGATCGACCACCGGATGGCTCAGCTCCGCCACTGACGGCGCGCCCCTCCTCGTTCGACTTGCGCGCCCCCCGGCCGGTGGGTGCATTCTGTTGTACAGAGGAGAGGCGTGCTCAAACGCGACGACTGGCTCGATCTCGCGCGCAAGCTCGACTGGGAGCTGTCCTACGTGTCTGAACGTGACGCGTTCCCGGAGGTGCAGAGCGGCCGCCCCTGGCTTCCCCAGACCGACTGGGCCGGCTGGGACGAGCCATTCCGGACCAGCTACCCGGAGTACGTCGCTGGCCAGCAGGCCAAGGAGGCGTCGGTGGCGGCGGTGCGCGCGGCGGTCGGCCGCCTCGAGGACTTCCAGCGCCTCCCGCCGGGCTGGCTGGAGAGCCTGAAGCTGCACGCGGCGACGTTGCCGCTCGCGGAGTTCGCGGCGGTGGTCGGCAACCTGCGCGCGGCCCGATTCGGCCGCGACAGCGCCTGGCGATCCGCGGCGCTGTTCGGGGCGCTCGACGAGATGCGCCACACGCAGATTCCGCTGCTCCTGATGCACGATCTGGTGCGCTGGGATCCGCAGTTCGACTGGACCCACAAGCTGTTCCACACCAACAACTGGGTCGCGATCGCCGCGCGCCATCTCGCCGACGAGCTGCTGCTGGCGTCCGACGCGATCGAGTTCGCGATCGCGACCAACTTCGTGTTCGAAACCGGATTCACCAACGTGCAGTTCGTCGGGCTGTCGGCCCTCGCCCACGGCGTCGGCGATCGGATGTTCGAGCAGATGGTCGGCAGCATCCAGACCGACGAGGCCCGCCACGCCCAGATCGGCGCGCCCGTCTTGGCGACGGTCGTGAAGCACGATCGACAGCGTGCCCAGTACCTCTTGGACAAGTGGTTCTGGCGCAGCTGGCTGCTGTTCGCCGTCGTCACCGGTTTCTCGATGGACTACCTGACGCCGCTTGCCCACCGGCAGAGCTCGTTCAAGGAGTTCATGCACGAATGGGTGCTGGACCAGTTCGTGCGCTCGCTCGACGAATTCGGGCTGGAGCGGCCCTGGTACTGGGATCTCTTTCTCGAGGCCCTCGACAACTACCACCACATGGTCTACGCCAGCGCCTACAGCTACCGCGCGTCCGTCTGGTTCAACTTCGTCGTTCCGGGGCCCGACGAGCGCGCCTGGCTGCGCGAGAAATACCCCGCGTCGTGGCCGGACTTCGATCCGATCTGGCAGCGCATCAGCGACCGGTGGCGCGCCTCGGATCCGGGCAACGACTTCGCCGTTCACGGCACCGCCATCGTCTCGTTCTGCGATCTCTGCCAGCTGGTCCTGTCGGGCGGCACGCCGCGCGACAACGCCGCCAACATCCTGGATCATGGCGGCCGCCGCTATGTCTTCTGCTCGCGGCCGTGCCGGTGGATCTTCGAGCAGGAGCCCGACCGCTACGCGGCGCACAAGGACATCGTCAAACGGGTGCTCGCCGGCGAGGCGCCGGCCAACCTCGTGGCGCTGGTGCAGCGCTACTTCGGGCTGGATTACGCCACCTGGGGCCGAGATGCCTTCGGGGGCGTCTATCCGTGGCTCGACAGGAGCCGGCCATGATCCCCCTGTACGGTTTTCTCGAGGGCGATACGATCGGCCTGCTGGTGCTGGCTAATGGTGACGATTCGCTCGCGGAGGTTGCGAGTAAGTTGCAGTCCGCGGCACGGCTGCGCGCCGTCATCGATGGGCCGATCACGGTGCTGTGCGGAGGCCAGCCGATCGATCCGAACACCACCGTGACCGAGGCCGGCTTGCAGCCGCTGGCGCGGGTCGACGTGCGGCGGGGGCGGTCCGCGTGAGCTTCCAGCGCGTGGCCGACGCCG
>DATFXS010000391.1:0-17041 GCA_035315605.1 Polyangia bacterium | reverse complement strand
GAGCCGCTGCAGGTCGAGCACATCAAGGCCCGCCTGCTGGGCCACTGGGGCGCCAGCCCGGCGCTGTCGTTCGTCTGGACGCACATGAATCGGCTGATCGTGAGGCGCGATCTGGACGTCATCTTCGTCGCCGGTCCGGGCCACGGCGCGCCCGGCGTCCTCGGGCCCACCTACCTCGAAGGCACGTACTCGGAGATCTATCCGGACAAGAGCCGCGACGCGGAAGGGATGCAGAAGTTCTTCAAGCAGTTCTCCTTTCCCGGGCACATCGGCAGCCACGTGACGCCGGAGACGCCCGGATCGATCCACGAGGGGGGCGAGCTGGGCTACAGCCTGTCGCACGCGTACGGGATGGCGTACGACAACCCGGATGTGATCGTCACCTGTGTGGTCGGCGACGGTGAGGCGGAGACCGGGCCGCTGGCGACCGCGTGGCACTCGAACAAGTTCCTCAATCCCGCGCGTGACGGCGTGGTGCTGCCGATTCTGAACCTGAACGGCTACAAGATCGCGAACCCGACCATCCTGGCCCGCATCAGCCATGACGAGCTGGAGTCGCTGTTCATCGGCTACGGCTACAAGCCCTACTTCGTCGAGGGCGGCGATCCGATGGTGATGCATCAGAAGATGGCCGAGACGCTGGACCGGATCGTCGACGAGATTCATGCGATCCAGAAGGCGGCCCGGAAGGTGGGCGCCGCCGAGGCCGAGCGTCCACGCTGGCCGATGATCGTGCTCCGTTCGCCCAAGGGATGGACCGGCCCCAAGGACCTCGATGGTCACCACCTGGAGGGCTTCTGGCGGTCGCACCAGGTGCCGTTCGCGGACGTGAAGACGAATCCGTCACACCTGCGCGTGCTCGAGGACTGGATGCGCAGCTACAACCCCGAGGAGCTGTTCGACGAGAACGGCACCCCGATGCCCGAACTGCGGGCGCTGGCCCCGAAAGGGGACCGGCGCATGGGATCCAACCCGCACGCGAACGGCGGCATCCTGCGCGAGGAGCTGAAGCTGCCCGACTTCCGCGCCTACGCGGTGCAGGTGTCGCAGCGCGGGACGACGCAGCAGGAGAACACCAAGCCGATGGGCGAATTCCTGCGCGACGTCATGAAGAACAACCCGAACCGCTTCCGGCTGTTCGGCCCGGACGAGACAGCGTCGAACCGGCTGCAGGCCGTCTACCAGGCGAGCAAGAAGGTCTGGATGGGCGACATCTTGCCGGTGGATGCCGACGGCGGCGAGCTGTCGCGCGACGGCCACGTCATGGAGATGCTGTCCGAGCACACGCTGCTCGGCTGGCTGGAAGGATATCTGCTGACCGGTCGGCACGGCCTGTTCCACACCTACGAGGCGTTCGCCCACGTCATCGATTCGATGTTCAACCAGCACGCGAAGTGGCTGGACATCAGCAAGAACCACGTGAAGTGGCGGGCGCCCGTGTCGTCCGAGACCATCCTGTTGTCGTCCACGGTCTGGCGCCAGGACCACAACGGGTTCTCGCATCAGGATCCAGGGTTCATCGACCTGGTCACGAACAAGTCCCCGTCGGTGACGCGCATCTACCTGCCGCCCGACGCCAACACGCTGCTGTCGGTGACCGATACCTGCCTGCGCAGCACCGACTGCATCAACGTGATCGTCGCTGACAAGCAAAAGCACCTGCAATTCACCACCATCGACGAGGCGATCATCCACTGCACCAAGGGCATGGGTATGTGGAGGCGGGCCAGCACCGATGAGGGTGAGGAGCCGGACGTCGTGCTGGCTGCTTGCGGCGACGTCGCCACGATGGAGGCGCTGGCGGCGGCTTCGATCCTGCGCCAGAGGTTGCCGGATCTGAAGGTCCGCTTCGTCAACATCGTCGACCTGTTCAAGCTGCAGTCGAACACCGTGCACCCGCACGGGTCGTCGGCCAGCGAAATCGAGGGCCTGCTGACCACCGACAAGCCGATCATCTTCAACTTCCACGGCTACCCGTGGCTGATTCACCGGCTGACGTACCGGTTCCGCGGGCACGACAACCTGCACGTCCACGGCTACAAGGAGAAGGGCAACATCAACACGCCGTTCGAGCTGGCGATGCTGAACGAGACGTCGCGGCTGCACCTGGTCATCGACGTCATCGATCGCGTCCCGAAGCTGCGCGATCGGGCGGCCCACCTCAAGGACGAGATGCGGAACGCCATCATCGACAACATGAACTACGCGCACACGCACGGGATGGATCGGCCCGAGATCAGCGACTGGACCTGGCCGGATTGAGGTGAAGCCATGCGTGTCGCGATCGGGTCCGACCACGCCGGGTTCGAGCTGAAGGAGGCCGCCAAGGCGCTGCTGCTCGCCGAGCACTGCGAGGTGCTCGACGTCGGCACGCACAGCAAGGACCCGGTCGACTACGCGGACTTCGCGGAGGCGGTGGGCGCCGCCCTGCAGGGCCACGACGCCGAACGGGGCATCATCCTGTGCGGCAGCGGGGTCGGGGCCTCGATGGCCGCCAACCGCATCCCGGGCGTCCGCGCCGGGCTGTGCCACGACACTTACTCGGCCCACCAGGGCGTCGAGCACGACGACATGAACGTGCTGGTGCTGGGCGGCCGCGTCGTCGGCGTCGAGCTGGCGCGCGAGCTGATTCACGCGTTCCTGAACGCGCGCTTCAGCGGCGAGGCGCGCCACCTGCGGCGGCTCGCCAAGATGACCGCCCTGGAAAATCCGCTGCGCGCGCTGGCGGTCTTCGGCCAGTCGGTCTGGCTGGACTACATCCGGCGCAGCCTCATCACGAGCGGCGAGCTGCGCCGTCTGATCGACGAGGACGACCTGCGCGGCGTCACGACCAACCCCGCCATCTTCGAGAAGGCGATCGCGGGCGGTTCGGACTACGAGGAGATGCTGGAGGCGCCCGAGGCGCGGGGGCTGGACCCGAAGACGGTTTACGAGCGGCTGGCGATCCGCGACGTGCAGGACGCGGCGGACGCGCTGAGGCCGATCTACGATCAGACCGCGCGTCGCGACGGGTACGTCAGCCTGGAGGTGTCGCCCCCGCTGGCCAACGACACCGCGGGGACGCTGGAAGAGGCGCGCCGGCTGTGGCGCGACGTGGGGCGCCCGAACCTGATGATCAAGGTTCCGGCGACGGCCGCGGGTATACCGGCGATCGAGCAGCTCTGCGCCGAGGGGATCAACGTCAACGCGACGCTGCTGTTCGCGCGCGAGGTCTACGAGCAGGTCGCACAGGCGTACATCACCGGGGTGGAGCGGTTCGCCGCGGGGGGCGGCGATCCGTCGCGCGTCGCCAGCGTGGCGAGCTTCTTCGTCAGCCGGGTCGACACCGCGTTCGACGAGCTGATCGCGGATCGAGTGGCGGGGGCTGCGTCGGATCGCGAGCGCGCGCTGCTGCGCTCGCTGGCCGGCAAGGTCGCGATCGCCAACGCCAAGCTCGCTTACCAGCGTTACCAGGAGATCTTCGACGGCCCGCGCTGGCGATCGCTGGTCGGGCGGGGCGCGCAGACGCAGCGCCTGCTCTGGGCCAGCACCAGCACCCGGAATCCCAGCTGGTCCGACGTGCTCTACGTCGAGGAGCTGATCGGGCCCGAGACGGTCAACACCATCCCGCGGGCCACCTTCGACGCGTTCCGCGACCACGGCCGCGCGCGCGCCAGCCTGGTCGAGGACATCGATGCCGCGCGCGACACGATGGCCACGGTGGCGGACGTCGGCATCTCGATGAAGCAGGTGACCGACGAGCTGCTGGCGGACGGGGTCCGGCTGTTCTCGGAGGCGTTCGAGAAGCTCTTGAAAGAGGTGGCGCGCCAGGGCCGCGAGGTGCGGGCGCGGAAGATCAACCGGATGACCTATCAGCTGCCGGCGCCGATCGCTGAGAAGGTCACGGCGTCGCTGGCGGACTGGCAAGCGCAGGGCAAGGCGCGGCGTCTGTGGCAGCGCGATCCGTCGCTCTGGAGCGGGCGCGACGAGGCGCACTGGCTCGGCTGGCTCGGGATCACGAACGGCGAGCTGGCGGACATCCAGCGGTTCACCCGCATCGCGGAGGTCGCGAAGAGCGGCGCGTTTTCTCACGTGCTGCTGCTCGGGATGGGCGGCTCCAGCCTCGGCCCGGAGATGATGCGAAAGACCTTCGGCAAGGTGGCGGGCTTTCCGGAGCTGCACGTCCTCGATTCGACCGATCCCGCGCAGGTGAAGGCGCTCGAGGAGAGCGTCGATCTCGCGCGTACGCTGTTCATCGTCTCCAGCAAGTCGGGCTCGACGCTGGAGCCGAACATCTTCGAGCAGTACTTCTACGACCGGATCGTGCAGACGGTGGGTGAGCAGGAGGCGGGCAACCGGTTCGTCGCGATCACCGATCCCCATTCGAAGATGCAGCACGTCGCCGAGGCCAACCATTTTCGGCGCGTTTTCTTCGGCTGGGCCAACATCGGCGGGCGCTATTCGGCGCTGTCCGACTTCGGCCTGGTGCCGGCGGCCGCGATGGGCGTCGACGTGCCCGATTTCCTCGATCGCACCGAGGCCATGGTCTGCGCCTGCATGCCGACCGTACCGGTGGAGGACAACCCGGGCGTCGTGCTGGGGAACGTCCTGGGGGTGGCGGCGGCGGCGTTCGGCCGCGACAAGGTGACGATCATCGCGTCGCCCGGCATCGCCAGCCTCGGTTCGTGGCTGGAGCAGCTGATCGCTGAATCGACCGGCAAGGAGGGCAAGGGGCTGATTCCGATCGACCGCGAGGCCGCCCAGCGGCCCGAGATGTACGGCAGCGATCGGATCTTCGTCTATCTGAAATTGCAGACCGACGGCGAGGGGGCGCCGGACGAGCTGGCCGGGGCGCTGGAGCGCGCCGGGCATCCGGTCGTGCGCGTCGTTCTGGCGGACCGTCAAGATCTGGGACAGGAGCTGTTTCGCTGGGAGATCGCGACCGCGGTGGCCGGTTCCATCCTGGGCATTCACCCGTTCGATCAGCCGGACGTCGAGGCGAGCAAGACCGCCACCCGCAAGCTGACCGCGGCCTACGAGGAGAGCGGGCAGCTGCCGGCCGAGGCTCCCTTCTTCGTTTCATCGGGACCCTCAGAGGGTCCCGAACCCCCCGCGATGGGACGCGGCGAGCAAAGCTCGCCGGCTCCTCACGCGATCGGCGACGGGATCAGCCTGTTCAGCGACGAGGCGAACGTCGGCGCGCTGGCATCGACGCTGAAGGGTCCGCGGACGCTGACGGCGTTCCTGGCTGCGCATCTCGGCCGGCTGCAGCGGGGCGATTACTTCGCGCTGCTGGCGTACCTGCAGATGAACGAGGCGCACGAGCGGGCGCTGACGGCGATCCGGAATCGCGTGCTGGCGGCACGGCAGGTGGCGACGTGCCTCGAGTTCGGGCCACGCTTCCTGCACTCGACCGGGCAGGCCTACAAGGGCGGTCCGAACAGCGGCGTCTTCCTGCAGATCACGTGCGACGACGCCGCCGATCTCCCCGTGCCCGGGCAGCGATACACCTTCGGCGTCGTCAAGGCCGCGCAGGCGCGCGGCGATTTCGAGGTGCTGGCCCAGCGCGGCCGCCGCGCGCTGCGCGTGCATCTCGGCGCTGACGTCGCGTCCGGCCTGGCGGCGCTGCAGGCCGCGGTGTTCGCGGCGCTGCCGCACTGATGACGACGCGGTGGTGTCTCGCCACGCGGGTGCGAGGGCTCGGCCCGCGTGGCGTGACGTTATGGCGGCGGCTACATGCCGGTGCCCTGCAGCTGAACGCTCGCGTTCGGCTGCGTCACATCGTTCGACTGGATCACCAGCGTCGCGAACAGCGTGCCGAGTTCGTGCGGCTGGAACGCGACCGATACGGAGACGGTCTGGCTCGGCATGACCACCGGCGGCAGGCCCCCCACCAGGATGAAGTCGCTGAAGTTCGGGCCGACGAGCATCTCGGCTTGCAGCTGGAGAGGAGAGCCCCCGAGGTTGGTGACCTGCACCGCGAAGGGCGGTGAGGTCATGCCGGTCGACAGTCCCGGAAACACCACCTGCATCGGCTGGACGTTGATGCGGGGGGGCGTGGCGCAGACGCCCATCTGACACGGGGTGCCGGGCGAGCAGGAGATGCCGCAGCCGCCGCAGTTGTTCGGATCGAGGTTGACGTTCGTCTCGCAGCCGTCGAACGCCGCCATGTTGCAGTTGAGGAACCCGGGGATGCAGCTGAACGTGCACATGCTCGCCGCGCAGACCGGCCCCGCGTTCGGGACGGGCTGGCAGACGTTGCCGCAGGCGCCGCAGTTGTTGACGTTGCTGGTGAGGTCCACGCACTGGGTCATGCCGCCCACGGTGCACGACTGCTGCCCGGGCATGCAGGCGCCTGACGTGTCGTCCTGGAAGTCCGAGGTGACGTGCGCCGTGCCGTTGCGGCGCAGCACCACGGTGACGTTGGCGGCGACGCCGGCCTGAAGCGTCGCGGGCGTCGGATCGCTCTGCCAGGTGGCGATGCTGTTGCTGGTCACCATCGCGCACGCCGCGGAGAAGGCCGATTCGGTGAAGGTGACGTTGCCGAGCGGCAGACCGTTGAGGGTGAAGGTGGTCGCCTGTCCGGGCATCAGGTCGAGGAGCCGCGTCGAGCTGCGGCTGCCGCTGATGACGATCTGCAGACAGTTGGCGTCGGCAGGAGCGGCCGCCAGTTCGAACGTGGCCGTGCCGACCATGTCGTTCGCGTTGTCCGTCTCGTTCCCCGAACAGCCAGAGATTGCGAGCAGTGCTGCACCAATGATGTGACGACTGAGTCTTTTCATGAACGCCCTCCTTTAAGGGTTGGCGCTACCGAACACCAGGCGTCTCTCGCGTGTCAAGTCGCGCTTGACGAAATGCTCATGTCACAATCACCGGCGACAGATGATGCGTGCATTTTCAATCGTCGTCGGTGCCGCGATCGGCATCGCCGCGGCGGGCTGGCTGGGAGGCTGCAACGGATCGAGCGTCATGCAGCGGGATGCGGCCGGCACGGGCGGCGGCAACGCACGGGGCGGCGGCGGCGGTCGGGGGGGCGCGGGCGGTGCTGCGGGCACGAGCGGTCGCGGCGGCGCCGGCGCGACGGGCGGAATCGGGGGTTCCGGTGGAACCGCCGGCGGCGCTGGCACGGGCGGTGCGGCCGGTGCGGGCGGCACGGCCGGCAGTGGTGGCGGCGACGGCGGAGGGTCGAGCGGCAGCGGCGGCGCGGGGGGCGCCGCGGGAGGTCGCGGCGGCAACAGCGGAACGGGTGGCAGCGGTGGGACCACGGGCGGCAGCGGCGGGGCGGGTGGCACCGGCGCCAGCGGCGGGACGAGCGGCAGTGGTGGGACGGGCGGCAGCGGTGGGACGGGCGGCAGCGGTGGAAGTGCAACGGGGGGTCGTGGTGGGGCGGGCGGCACCGGCGGTGCTGCCGGGACGGGCGGAAGCGGGACGTGCATCTCCGGCGCGACCGGCACGCACGCCGTCCGACTTCGTTGGACGGGGACCAGCTCCGGATCGACCGCCTCCGTCGTCTACGAGGCCAACACGCTGCCCGACACCACGCGCTGGCATGTCTCCGCCGGCTCGACTTCGATCGGTTTCACGCCGGTGTTCGTCGACACCGCGCTCGCCAGCGGCGGCCTGGACCTGGAGGGCGATGTCTTCATGGACGTCGAGATCAGCACCGCCGGCCTGACGGCGATCAACCGCGTGGCGATCGCCGTTTACGGCCGCAGCTACAACACGACCACCAGCGGCAGCTTCACCTGGCAGACGATCGACGGCATGGGCGCGGCGCCGACCAACCTCGTGTCGAACGTCGCCCCGTACAAGTGGTACGCCGCCGACGCGACGACGGAGTTCGCGCCCGGGGAGACCGGCGCGCTGATCCGGCTGCGCGCCGGCCCGTCGTCGAACGCGCTCGCCGTCAACGGCGTCGAGATCTGCTTCGACGCGCGCTAACCCCGCAGCCGCCAGTGACAGGTGACGAACTGTTGCGCCGCGCCCCGCGGCGTCGTGTGGATCTCCGTCGCGCTTTCGACGGGCTGGAAGTCGTCGCCGAACTGGGCGCGCAGTTCGTCCGCGCCGTACCTGACGACCTCCAGCCCGCTGCACCGGGTCGGGCCTTCCGGCCCGAACGTCGCGACCAGAACGCGGCCGCCCGGCTTGACGGACCGCCGGACGGCCGCGACGTAGCGCTGCCGGTCCGTCGCGTCGCGAAGAAAATGAAAGACAGCGCGGTCATGCCAGAGGTCGTAGGCCCGCGCCGGAAGCTCGGCTCGCGTGATGTCCGCGGCCAGCCAGTGAACGCGCCCGGCGCGCTCCCCGAGGCGCGCCTTCGCAGCCGCGATCGCGGTCGGCGATACGTCGAGGACCGTGACGTTCACGTAGCCGCGTGACAGCAGGTCGTCGACCAGCGTCGAGGCGCCGCCGCCCACGTCGATGATCGCCGCCTCCGGGCCCAGGCCCGCGGCGTCGATGAACCGCAGCGACGTCTCGAGATGCGGCCGGTACCAGCTGACCTGATCGGGCTGCCTGGCCTGGTAGACGGATTCCCAGTGATCGCGCGCCGTCGTCATGTGCGGGGCGCGATTATGGATCGCCGCCGTCGTAGCGGCGCAGCAGGCGCCGCAGCTCGTCCGGGCTGTCGGCCTGTATCCGATCGAGCAGCGCCGTCGCCGCGTCGAAGCGGTCCTGGCGATGGTCCTTCTTGATGCGTCCGATCTTGCTGTGCAGGTCCTTGAGCTTCGCCAGCGATTCCCGCCCCTCGGCGGACTTCATCGCGCGCGCCGAGATCGCCTCGACCAGCACGTCGGTCAGCCAGCCCAGCTGCTTGCCGTACGACGCCTGGTCGAAGACCTGCTTCTCGATCCCGGGCACCCCGGCGCCCGGCTTGATGCCGTTGAAGAACGTCTCCGACAGATCCTGATCGACCTCGCCCGAGAGCGGGAAGCGGAGATCGGTCGCGTTGATCCAGAGCCAGGGGAACATGCGGCGGCCGTCAAGGTGGGTCGCCCGAGGCGGGCCGGCAAGCCCCTGCGGGCGCGCATCCCGGATCGTCAGGCGGGCGGGGCTTTTTCCAGGCTTTTCCCGCGCCACGCGGCTGGCGACACGCCGGTGATCTTCTTGAACGCCCGACTGAAGGCCGCCTCGGAGTCGTACCCGACTTCCAGGGCGACCGCCGCGACCTTGGCGTTGCCGTCCGTCAGCAGGCGCGCCGCCATCTGCATGCGCCAGCGCGCCAGGTACTGCATCGGCGGCTCGCCCACCAGCCGCGCAAAGCGATCCGCGAACGCGGACCGCGACAGGCCGACGTCGCCGGCCAGCTCGTCCAGCGTCCAGGGGTGGGCGGCGCGCTCGTGCAGCAGCGCCAGCGCGCGGCCGACGTGCTCGTCGCGAAGGCCGGCCAGCCACCCCGACTGCTCCGGCGGCAGGTCGGCGAGGTGGCGGCGGATCACCTCCACGAACATCAGCTCGGACAGCCGCAGGCGCACGCTCTCGCCGCCCGGCGCCGGGTCGCGCGCCTCCGCCAGCGTCAGCTCCAGCAGCCGATCGAGCCGGTCTTCCTGCCGGCCCGCCACGCCCTTGATGTGCAGCAGGCGCGGCAGCGTCCCGAGCAGCGGGTTGAACGGCCGCATGTCGCAGCCTAGGAATCCGCACACGACGCCCAGCCGTTCGGCGCCGCCGCCCCCGAACTGGACCTGAAACGGCAGCTGCCCGCCCGACATCCTTTGCATGAATCCGGACGCTTGCTCGACGTTGGGCGCCCGGGTCTCCTGGCGCGGCAGTCCCATGAAGTATCCGTCGCCGCGCGGAAACACGATGATGTCGCCGGCCTCGAAGCGCGTCTGCGGCCCATCGAGCAGCCCGCCCCAGCAGGCCCCCTGCGTGATCACGTGAAATGAGATCACCTGCTGGGCCTGGGGGACCAGGATCGGCGCCAGCCTCTCGCCGTCGGGCATCGCCGACGACCACGGCGACGACGACTCGAGCATGAAGAAGACCGAGCCGCGCAGCCGGACCGTCCGCAGGACGTCGGACAGCGGGTCGCGGACGGGGCGCGCGGGCGTCGGTTCGGTCGGTTTTGGATGCGCCAGCAAGGGATCCGGACGATCGGTCATGGAGCCTGTCCCGCCTGCCAGGTAACCACAGTGTTGCAGCAACAAACAACGGAGGACGTCATGGAAACGGCACGCGCGCAGGCCCACATCCAGGTCAGGGACCAGCAGCAGGCGACCTGGAACAAGTTCTCGGCGGGCTGGGGAAAATGGGACGAGCTGGTCCTGTCCTGGCTGGGGCCCGTGGGCGATGCGCTGCTCGACGCGGCGAGCCTGACGCCGACGTCCCACCTGCTGGACGTCGCGTCGGGAACGGGCGAGCCGGGCCTGACCGCCGCCGCCCGCATTCCCAGGGGCAAGGTGACGATCACTGACCTGGCGGAGAAGATGCTGCGGGTCGCCGAGGAGAACGCGGCGCGCCGGGGCATCCGGAACATCGAGACGCGGCAGTGCGACGCGGGCGAGCTGCCGTTCGCGGACGCGACGTTCGACGCCGTGACGGCGCGCTTCGGGTTCATGTTCTTCCCGGACGTGCTGGGTGCGGCGCGCGAGCTCGCGCGGGTGGCGCGCCCGGGCGCTCGCGTCACGGCGGCGGTCTGGGGCGTTCCGGAGAAGAACCCCTGGGCGACGACGATCATGGGGACGATCGCGAGTTACGTGAATCTGCCGACGCAGCCTCCGGGCGCGCCGGGTCTGTTCCGATGCGCGACGCCCGGCTACATGACGGGCGTGTTCCGCGAGGCGGGGCTGCGCAACGTCACCGAGACCGAGGTGAAGATCCCCGAGAGGTTCGACGACGCCGAGCAGTACTTCACTTTCATGAACGACGCCGCGGCGCCGGTCGTCGCCGGCATGGCGCTGGCTGACGAGCCGACCCGCGCCCGGATAAAGGACGCCGTGCTCGGCGCCGTCAACGGGGACGGCCAGTCGAAGTCCGGCAAGCTGCACCTCGACGCGGTGGCGGTGGTCATCACCGGCGAGAAGTAGCGCCCGCGCGCGACCGGGCGCGGCCACGTCCGTCCGTATGAGACGTGGTGGCGCCGATCTTGCTCGGTCCGGTGATCGCGGCGATCGCGGTCATCACGGTCGGCGTCATCGTCGGGCCCACCGAGCCCTTGCTGGGCGGCCCGTTCATGAACTGGCTGATCGGCGTGGTGGTGTTCGGTGCGCTCGCGCTCGCGCAGGGTGTGTGCATGCTCGGCTTCGACGCGTTGTTCACGCTGGTGGGCGGGCGCGTGAGCGCGCGACGGCGGTGCGCCTGGATCGCAGGGCTGGTGGCGCCGCTGCCGGTTGCCGCGACCTGGGCGGCCGCGCCGCCCGGCCGGCAGTCAGGTCTGTTCGCGGTCGTGCTGCTGTTCGCGCCGATCGTCGTCTTCGCCGGGCTGATCGTCTGGGTCAAAAGGAAACGATGCGCGCGCGGCGTGGTCCGGCGCGACGGCTGATCGCCACCGTTTCCAGATTCGGCCGGGCGCGGTCGCCGAGGCGCCGGCGCGATGGCGCCGCGCGAACCGTACGCATTCCGGAGAGGGCGTTCGGATTCCGGTGATCGCGATCGGATCGGCGTCTGTCCGCGCGCGCGCGGGCGGGCGGCGGCGAGGTACGCGCATTGCTTGATCGCAGCCGCCAAGGGGGAGTCATCGAATGACCGAGCGCGCGATCCGTTTTCGGAAACGCCGACCGAAGAGTGCTCTGATTGCCTGCTTGGCAGCCGCAGCGGTGTGGGCCGGCGCCATCGGGTGCGGGAATGACGCGGCCGACCCCGTTTCCAACACGATTGTGCTCAAGCTCGATTTTGGTGGGGGCGTTACGCTGTCGAGCGTGCTGTACGTGCTGACGGGCCCCAACGGGTTTCGCCGCACCGGGACGCTCAGCGTAGGGGATCAGCCAACTGTTACGACGACGTTTCAGAACCTCCCGGTGGGCCAGGGATACAACATCCACGTCATGGGGAGCGCGACCGACGACACCACCGCTTGTCGCGGAATGCTGACGTTCGACGTGGACGCCTCGATGACCGCCACGCTGACCATCCCCCTGATCTGCGAAGGGCTGGTATCGATTACCGGCGCCATAAACGTTTGCCCCGTGATCGACGAGCTGTCCGCGCTTCCGGGGGCGGTACAGGTGGGCGGCTCGATTCAGCTGATCGCCACGGTCCGGGACGACGACGGCGGTCCGCAGCCGCTGACCGCCATGTGGTCGGCGACCGGGGGCATGTTGTCGAACCAGTCGCTTTCAGGGGCGACCTTCACCTGCTCGGCGCCCGGCATGTTCACCGTCAGCCTGGCCGTCTCGGACGGCGGCGACGCGAGCATGTGCTCGGCTCCCAGCACCGTGACGTTGGTCTGCCAATGAGCTCTCGTTCTTGCGGCGTGTTGCTGGCGGGCCTGCTGGTGCTGGCGGGCTGCGAAGGCCCTCCCGACGGCGAGGCCGAGAACCCGGGCGGGCAGGGCGGCGCGACCGTGGTCCCCGGCAATCCAGCCGCGGGTTCGGACGTCGGCTCGTTCGCCATGAGCCTGACCGTCGGAGGCGGCTTTCAGATCAACGAGGTCAGCTACGACGTCAGCGGAAACGGGTTCCACAAGGCGGGCGTCATCAACGTCGCGGCCAGCAGCGTGGTGACGACGGTGGTCGGCGGGATCCCGATCGGAACCGGCTACGCCCTGCAGCTCACGGCCCAGGATTCCGGTCACAAGCTCACTGGGTGCACCGGATCGGCGACGTTCGACCTTCCGAACGCGACGACTGTTGCCGTGCCGGTCCACCTGAGCTGTCACGAGCAGCCGCAAGTGGCCGCCGCCGTACCGGTGCCGCCGTGGGCGCGCGTCATGGTCGGCGCGCTGCTGCTCGCGCTCGGCGCAGCGGCGGCCCGACGCCGCGGTCGCACGCCGGTCTGAGGTTCAGCCCGAGCGCGCGCGCAACGCGTGCAGATGCGCGCGCTCCCAGGCCAGCTCGCGAAAGACCGCGTCGATGGCGCCCGCCGGCTCGCCGGTCCGGAAGACGTGGTCGAGATAGATCGCCTCGGCGATCGCCTCGCGCATGCTGTCGATGCGCGAGACGCTTCCGCCTGCGGCAACCAGCAGCGCGTCGTCGATCGCGCGCGCGGCCGCCATCGCGACGGCCACGAGGCGCCGCGGCGGCACGGGCGCTTCGTCCGCGGATTCCTCCGCTCGAGGCGGAGCGGGCCGCTCGTCTTGCGTCAGGACGGCGCGCCCGAGCGTACCGAGCGCGCCGCCCCCGAGGGTCGCTTCCCGCTCGACCTCTTGTTCGAACGCCGCGACGTCCCGCTCGACCCTGGCGAGCGCGATCTCCAGCGCCCCCGCCGGCGACGCTGCGGCCGCCGGCTCCTCGGCGGCCCGGGTCTCCAGCGCCGCGGCCGCCGCGGCGCGGGCGCGCGCGAGCAGCCGGCTGTCGCAACCGAGCCTCTCGTACAGCGGGGCGACGCGCAGCGCGCAGTCGCAGGCGAACAACCGCAGCGTCGGCCGGTCGGTCCGCGAGATCAGGCGCGCGAGCGGGAGCTCGGCGCGCGCGAACCGGGCCGCCAGAAGGATCTCCCGGTGTGCGTCCGGATCGCGGGTGCGCAGGCGGCGAAGCCCGCGATTCGCGAGCACCTGGTCGGGGTGACTGTTCGCGAGCTCGAGCAGCCGCTCCGGCGGCGTCGTGCGCGCGGCGGCCTCGGTCGCCTCCGTCGCCGGCGCGGCCGACGCGGTCGCGACACCGGGGATCAGTGCGGCGGCCGTGGCGGCCAGGCCGGCGGCGATCCCGGAAAGCCGCCCGCGCCCCCTCGTCTTCTTGCGTCCCATGGGTGGCGGCCCGTCTAGGCACCGGGTCGGCGGGGTCAAGCCGTCCACCGCCTGCAGTACCGCGGCGGCGCGGTTCGTGCCATACCTGCCGGGTCGGTCGATGGCAGGAGGTAGCAGATGGCGAGATTCCCGGCACCGAGTGAAGGAATAGCGATCACCCACTTCATCGTATCCAGGGACGTCGAGCGGTCCCGGCGCTTCTACGTCGACGTGCTGGGCGGCGAGGCCGTCCTGGAGGGCGATCCGACGATCGTGGCGCTCGCAAACGGCTGGATCACCATCAGCGTCGGCGGAGGCCCCACCGATGACAAGCCCGGCGTGACGCTGGAGGCGCCGGCCGATCTGGATCGCGTCTCGGGCTTCCTGAACATCCGCGTCGCGGACATTCGAGCGGTCTACGAGCAGTGGACCGCGCGCGGCGCGAAGTTCTTGACGCCCCCGATCGACCGGGGCGTGGAGATCCGCTGCTACATGCGCGATCCGGACGGCCATCTGATCGAGGTGGGTCAGCTGGTGCGGCCGATCGCGCGCTGACGTCGGGGCGCGCATTCGGTGCGCCACTCCGGACGCGCGCGCCATTTGTGCGCGTCCTCTGGGCGCGGAGCGCGCCTTTCCGCTGGCATCCGGCCTGCAGCGGCGATCGACAGGACGGGTGACTCATGAGCATCAGGTCCCGCGTCGCGCATGCGCTGGCCGCGATCTTCCGGCCGTTCACGAAGGTTCACCCCGACGAGGCGGCGACCGTCGGGCTGATGACCCTGACGGCCTTCCTGATCCTGACCGCGTACTACCTCCTGAAGACGGTTCGCGAGCCGCTGATCCTGCTTCAGGGCGGCGCCGAGGTGAAGCTGTACGCGCGCGCCGGCCAGACGGTCCTGATGGTGGGCGTGGTGCACGTCTACGGCGAGCTGGCCCGGCGGGTGGGGCGCATCAAGCTCTTGTCGATCGTCTTCCTGTTCTTCATCTCGAACCTGGCGCTGTTCGCCTTCATGGCGCGGGCGAACGTCCCGATCGGGCTGCCCTTCTTTCTCTGGGTCGGCGTGTTCAGCTACACGGTCATCGCGCAGTTCTGGGCGCTGGCGGCCGACATTTACAGCGACGAGCAGGGGAAACGTCTTTTCCCGATCATCGGCGCCGGCAGCTCGATCGGCGCGGTGCTGGGCGGCCTGTTCGCGAAGTCGCTGGTTCCGTTCGGCGCCCCCGTCTCGATGGGGACCGCGGTGATTATCCTGCTCGCCTGCGTCGCGCTGATCATCGCGATCGAGCGGCGCGCGCGGGTATACGCGGTGAGACACGACGAGGCGCATCCGGATGAACCGATCGCCGAGGAGGCGGCCTGGCGACTGCTGGCCCGGGACAAGTACCTGTGGTTCATCGCGGGGATGGTCATCCTGCTCAACTGGTGCAACAGCAGCGGCGAGTACCTGCTCGACAGGACGCTGCTCGTCGCGACCAGGGACGCCGCCGCGCACGGCGCGTCGTCGCAGGCGTTCATCGGGTCGTTCAAGGCCGACTACTACTTCTGGTACAACCTGATCGGCGTCACCCTCCAGCTGCTCGCCGTTTCGCGCATCCTGCGAATCGTCGGGGTGCGGGCCGCGCTGTTCGTCATGCCGACGTTCGCCCTGGCCGCCTACGGCACCGCGGTCTTCCGCCCCGTGCTGGGGGTGATGCGGATCGTGAAGATCGGCGAGAACTCGCTGCAGTATTCGTTGCAGGACACGACCCGGCACGCGCTGTTCCTCGTCACCTCGCGGGTCGAGAAGTTCGTGGGCAAGACGGCGGTCGACACCATCGCGGTCCGGTTGGGGGCGGTGATGGCCGCGACGACGGTTTACGTCGGCACGCGCGCCGGCTGGGCGACCAGCACCTTCGCGACGATCAATGTCGCCCTCGCCCTCGGGTGGATGGGGTTCGTGGTCCTGATCGGCCGAGAGCACCGCCGCCGGAGCGACGTTGTGATTGAATGACCGGGTGAGGTGGTGCCGAACAGCGGTCGCGTGCGTCAGCCTGCTGGGCGCGGGCGTCGCCTGCACGCGCGGGCCGGCCGGGCACGGCGACGAGGGCGCGGGGGCGCGGGAGCTCAAGGTGCCGCGTCCGTTCATGGTGCGCCGGGTGCCGTCGCCGGGCACGGGGTGCATCGCGGACATCCTGGGCGAGCTGGAGATCGACGCCATGAGACCGGCGGCGTGTCCCGAGAAGGAGGACGGCGGGCCGTCGTGCGCCCGGGCGTGTGAGGGCGGCGATGCCGTCGCCTGCTATCTGCGCGGCGGCGCGCTGGAGGACGCTCACGCGCCCGGTGAACAGTCGACGGAACTGTATCGAAGGTCCTGCGCCTTCGGGCTCGCCATCGGTTGCACCAACTACGGCGCCGATCTGTGGGGCGCCGACGACCCCGTCGGCTGGAAATGCGCCAGGCGCGTCCTCGAGAAGGCGTGCGCGGCCGACGAGCCGTGGGGCTGCGGGATGTACGGCCGCATGGTCATCGACGCCGATGGCGCCGGGGCCATCGAGCGGGGCCGCGGCCGGGCGATCCTCGAGCGGGCGTGCAACGAGGTGGGCAGCTTCTCCTGTCGCGCGCTGGCGCTGGAGCTGGAGAGCGGCCGGCTCGGCCCGTACAAGCGGCCGCGGATCCGGAAACTGCTCGCGCGCGCCTGCGAGACCGGTGACGAGAAGAGCTGCGGCGCCCCCAAGAGCGCGGCCGCGACGTTCCGCTGACGCCGCGACCGCTGCAGCCTACCGACCTACCAACCCACCTTGGCCTTGATTTCGGCGACCAGCAGGTCGGCCATCATCTGGTTCTCGGCGACGTTCGGGTGGTACTGGCAGGCGAACTTGTCGGTGGTCTGGGCCGGGATGTTGCCGAAGAACTCGACGTTGGTGTCGCCGGCGGCGTTGCGCGCGGCGACCGCGTCCTTGATGTGGTTGCCGATGGTGGTCAGATCGCTGCCGGAGAGCAGCGGCGCGATGATGCAGATGATGTACGTGTGCGGATATTCGTTGCGGATGGTCGCGAGCAGGGTGGTGTAAGTGTCGCGAAACGCGTCGCCGGGATCGCCCTTGTTGTTGCTGATGTCGTTGGTGCCGAGGTTGATGATGACCACCTGCGGTTCGACGTGGAAGTCCCAGCGCGGCGTCGCGGCGTTCGTGATCGTATTCGGATACAGCATCGGCATCGTGCCGCCCGTGTCGCCGCCGTAGTTGCGGATGATGCCCCGGCCG
>DATFXS010000390.1:0-4284 GCA_035315605.1 Polyangia bacterium | reverse complement strand
CACGGCGTATCCGCCGCCGCCGGGATCTCCGCCTTCCGCGGCATCGCCCCCGCCCGCAGCATCGCCTCCGCCCGCGACGGCTCCGCCGCCTGCCGGCTATCCGCCGCCCGGCTATTACTACCCGCCGCCCGGCTATTATCCGCCGCCCGGCTATTACCCGCCGCCGCCGGGTACCTACCAGCCGCCCGCTCGACCGCCCGTCGTGCACGAGCATGACGGCTTCTACCTGCGGATGCACTTCGGCGGCGGCTACACGCACGTGCGCGGTGCCGACGCTGCCGGCAATGAGCTGATCGTGGCCGGCGCCGGCCCGTCGCTGGGGGTCGCCGTCGGCGGCGCGGTCACCCGGAACGTGATCCTGTTCGGGGAGTTTTTCGGGTCGATCGCCGCCAATCCGGACGTCACCGCCAACGGCATGTCGATGGGGACGTCGAGCGGTTCGGCAAACGTGTCGGGCCTGGGCGCCGGCCTCGCCTACTACATCGAGTCGGCGAACGTGTACTTATCCGGAGCGGCCGCCATCACGACGTTCGAGTTCGACGACACCGAAAACTTCACCATCTACCGCTCGAAGGACGGCGTGGGATTCCACGGCCTCGTTGGCAAGGAGTGGTGGGTGTCGGAGAACTGGGGCCTGGGCATCGCGGGCGAGCTCGTCCTCGCCTCGATGAAGGACCACGCCGACTCGAGCGTCACCTGGACGGGCGCCGCCTTCAATCTGCTGTTCTCGGCGACGTTCAACTGAACGGCGCCGGGGGCTACTTGCGATCGGCGGACGCGATCGGCGTCGGGCCGCCGGGCGGACCGTGCGGCGCGACGTCCCCGCTGGGCGGCGTCTGCGGCGCCTTCGTCACCTTTTCGCGCCAGAAGCTGCCGACGCCGCCCTGCACGGCGGTCGACGTGGTCCCGCGCGACATCAGCTCCTCCTTGTCGAGGATCGCGTCGACGCGGCGGTAGGTCGGGTGAGCGTGCTCGGACGAATCCATCCGGATCGCGTCGCACGGGCAGGCCTCGGCACACAAACCACAGACAACGCACCGCAGTTCGTCGATCTCGAAGATCTTGGGGCGCTTCTCGATCTTCCCGTCGGGCGCCTCCTCGGCCACGATGGTGATGCAGTGGGCGGGGCAGACGGTCGGGCACATCATGCAGGCCACGCAGCGGACCTGGCCGTCGTCGCGCAGCATGAGGCGATGGAGGCCGCGGAAGCGCTCGGGGTACGGCTTCTTCTCTTCGGGGTATTCGATGGTGGCGATGTCGGTCTTGGCGCGCCGGCCCGTCACGTTGCCGAAGAAGTTCTTCATGAAGTGACGGAACGTGACGCCCAGCCCCTCCGCGATCGCGGGCAGGAACATCTGCTGGCTCAAGCTGCCCGGGCGGTTGACGACTTTGACTCCGACGGCCATGGCGATCCTCCTAGCGGCTCCAGGACTGGGCGACGAGGATGACGATCGCCGTCACGACGACGTTGGCGATCGAGATCGGCAAGAGACGCTGCCAGCCGAGCCGCAGCAGCTGATCGGATCGGAAGCGCGGCAGCGACCAGCGGATCAGGAGCTGGAACATGCAGAAGACGAAGATCTTGATGCTCCAGAGGAAGATCGTGAAGAGAGAGAAGAGGAACCCCTTCGTGATCACGAAGAAGTAGAGGTTGATGTTGGGTATGTGAGCCGTGAAGAACTCTGCGAGGAAACTGTCGATCGCCTTCCCCCAGTGCCAGCCGCCGAAGAACAGCGAGACCATGATCGCGCTCGACGTGACGATCTCCAGGAACTCGCCCAGGAAGAACAGGCCGAAGCGCATCCCGGAGTACTCGACGAAGTAGCCGATGATCTCGGGCTCACCCTCGGGGATGTCGAACGGCGTCCGCTTGGTCTCGGCGATCGCCGCGGTCAGGAACAGGATGAAGCCGAGCGGCTGCATGAAGATGCCCCAGCTCGATCCCCAGTTGGAGAAGCTCAGGATGTGGCTCTGCTGCTCGACGATGGCGCCCGGCTCCAGCGTGCCGTAGACGAGGAAGGCGCCCAGCACCGCCATCCCCATCGTCACCTCGTACGACATCATCTGCGAACTGGCGCGCAGGCCGCCCATCATCGCCCACTTGTTGTGCGAGGCCCAGCCGGCCAGCGTCGCGCCATAGACTGACAGCGACGAGATCGCGAAATAGAAAAGGAGGCCGATGTCGAGGCGGGCGATCTGCAGCCCGACCGGGTGCGAGCAGGCGTTGTCGTAACCAACGACCTGCTGCGACTCGCCCCAGCAGAGCGGCGCGCCGAACGGGATGATGGCGGCTACGATCAACGCGGGCGCCATCGACATGATCGGCGCCCACATGAACAGGAACTTGTGCGCCTTGCTGGGGACGTAATCCTCTTTCTTGATGAACTTCAGCGCGTCGGCGACGAAATGGAGGATGCCCCACAGGTACAGCCGCTTGCCGCGGGGCAGGGGGATGAACGCGCGCTTCGGTCCGAGACGGTCCTGCATCATCGCGGACTGTCGGCGCTCGAGCCAGGTCAGGATCGATGCGAGCGGCATCAGGAAGCCGAGCACCATGAACAGGATCTTGACGATCGCCTCGATCGCCTGGAAACCGGTTCCGCCGTAGTCGAAGGTCGACACGTCTAGCCTCTCGAATTCGCGAAGCGAAGCTGCACGGGCAGCATCGGCCGCCCCCAGTCCGCTTCCTTCATGAACGGCAGCTTCTGCTTGGCCTCGGCGAACACCGCCTTGGCCTCCAGGAACTCCATCGTCGCGCCCAGCTTGCGCGCCAGGTGCGACAGGATCTCCCAGCCGGGCAGCGAATCGCCCGCAGGCGGAACGGCGGCGCGCACGCGCTGGACCATCCCGAGCCGGTTCGTGAACGTGCCGTCGACCTCGGTCCACGCCGCCAGCGGCAGCGCGACCTGCGCGGCGCCCACCACCTGATCGCGGTAGGTGCTGATCGCCACCAGCGCCTGCAGCCGATCCAGCGGCAGCGTCGCGGCCGCCGGCCCTGTCCCGAGCACGCCCTGCGTCCCGACGACGATCAGCGCCGTCACGGCGCCCGCCTTCAGGTCGTTCGACAGATCCAGGAGGCTGCGCAGCCGGCCCGCCCCGATCGCCATCGCGCCCGCGGTGTTCGGGTTCTTGTCGGCCGACACCAGGATGTCGTCGCTCCAGCCCTGGTCGAGTCCCGCGATGTACGCCTTGCCGACGTGCAGGTGATCGAACGCCAGTCGCGCCAGCGCGTAGAGATCCTCGTTGGTCGACTGGGCGTTGAACACGACGCCGACCTGGTTGGGCGACGCCGCCAGCACCGACGCCAGCGCGCGCCCCGCGTCGTCCAGCGCCTTGTCCCAGTCGACGGCCATGCCGCCCGACAGCGGCGCCACCAGGCGATCGCTCTGCGTCTTCTTGTACGTGAACCGCCCCTCGTCGCACATCCAGTGCTTGTTGACGGCGGGGTTCACGCGCGGCACCAGCCGGTAGACCGTCCCGCGCGAATGCTGGACCTCGATGTTGCAGCCGGTCGCGCAGCCCGGGCAGACCGACGGCATCGTGTACAGCTCCCAGGCCCGCATCTGGAACCGGAAGTCCTTGGCGGTCAGCGCGCCGACCGGGCAGACGTCGACGGTGTTCAGCGAGTACGGGTTGTCCAGCTTGTGGCCCGGCGCGGTGGTCAGCACCTCGCGGTCGCCTCGCTTCGCCATCTCCAGCTGGTGACTCTTCGCGACCTCGTCGCAGACGCGGATGCAGCGCGTGCAGAGGATGCAGCGCTCCTGGTCCAGCACGATGTGCGGGCCGACGTCGACGACCTTGTTCTTCTTGACCTTGATGCCGTCGTTGCGCGCGAACTTCGCGTCCCAGTCGAAGTAGTGCTTCTGCAGCAGGCACTCGCCCGCCTTGTCGCAGATCGGGCAGTCGATCGGGTGGTTGAGGAGCGTGAACTCCAGCATCTGCCGCCGCACGTCCAGCGCGCGCGGCGACCGCGTCTCGACTTCCATCTTGTCGGCGACCGGCGTGTAACAGGACGGCACCGGCTTCGGCTGCCCCTTCACGTCGACCAGGCACTGCCGGCAGACGGCGGGCGACGACAGCCCCGCGTGGTAGCAGAAGAACGGAACCTCCGCGCCGACGGCGTTGCACGCCTCCAGCAACACGGTCCCCTTCGGGAACTGGTGCGGTTTGCCGTCGATGGTGACGGTCACCATGTCAGGCGGCGGCGCCTTGATCGGGCCAGACCCCACAGTCTTGAACGGGCCAGAATCAGCCATCAGCGATCGCACTCCCCGCCAATCATGT
>DATFXS010000389.1:0-5277 GCA_035315605.1 Polyangia bacterium | reverse complement strand
TGCGTCGGCTGCCACGCCGCCACGCCCGACGGCAACGGCGTCGGCTTCACGATGGGACCGACCAACTACTTCGGCAACCTGGCCGACATTCGCGCGGGCAGCACGGGCGCGACCCCGAGCTACGCCAACGCGGGTGCAATGTCGACGATCGGCACGCTGCACGGCATCCCCGCCTACTCGAAAGCCCACTGGAGCGACGGCGATCGGATCATGCTGCTTTCCGACACCGGCACGCTGCACTGGGTGCAGGTCGACGGCACCGCCAGCGGCACCCTGGCGCGGACCGGCGACGCCAACAAGGCGACCGAGCCGGCGTGGAGCCACGACGGCAACTCGGTCGTCTACGTTTCGGGGACGTCGCTGATCGACGGCCGTCTCGACAACGGCCCCGCCGACCTCTACTCGATTCCGTACGCCAACCGCGCGGGCGGCGCCGCGAAGGCGCTGGCGGGCGGGTCCGACGCGACCGCGACCGAATTCTATCCGTCGTTCTCGCCCGACGACGCGCTGGTCGCGTTCACGCGCGTCGCCAACAACGGCAACTCGTACAGCAACCCGCAGGCCGAGGTGTACGTCGTTCCGTTCAGTGGAGGCGCGGGTGGCACGGCCGTGCGCCTCGCCGCCAACGACGCGGCCGCCTGCCAGACCGGCCTCGCCAGCCCCGGCCTGACCAACGACTGGCCGAAATGGTCGCCGCAAGCGGTGACCGCCGCCAACGGCAAGACCTACTACTGGCTGACGTTCTCATCGAAGCGCATGGGCACCGCCAACGCGCAGCTCTACGTGACCGCGCTGGTCGTCGACGCCGCCGGCCACCTGACGACCTACCCGGCCCTCTACCTCTGGAACCAACCCGCCGCCGACGGAAACCACACCCCGTCTTGGGACGACTTCTCGATCCCGCCGATCACGGTCGGCTGACCTGCTACCGTTGTCCCGGTGGCGAGCATCGGGCACGTGCTGATCGGCGCGGCGGCGTCGAAGGCGTACCGCGCAAATCAGCGCACGATCTGGTCGCCCATCGCCGCGGCGGTGCTCTGGTCGGGGCTGTCGCTGTTGCCCGACGTCGACGTGATCGGGTTTCGCCTCGGCGTGCGGTACGCCGACCCGTGGGGACATCGGGGCGCGACGCATTCGTTCGCGTTCGCGATCGCTGTGGCCGCCGTGGTCTGGCTGGTCGCGAAGGCGGCCCGCTTGCCGCCCACCCGCGCCGCGCTGGTCGCGCTGGCGGTCGTCGCCAGCCACGCGCTGCTCGATACGATGACCGACGGCGGGCTCGGCTGCGCGCTCCTCTATCCGTTCAGCAACCAGCGCTTCTTCGCGCCGTGGCGGCCGATCCCGGTCGCGCCGATCGGGCGCGCGTTTCTGTCCGCACGCGGGCTGCGCATCGCCGTCACCGAGGTGGCGGCGATGTCGCCTTTCCTTGTTTACGCGCTCTGGCCGCGGGCTACTCGAAGCGGTTCGAAGTCAGGGTCACGATGATCGGGTTGGCGTTCAGGTTCTCCTGGTGCCAGAGGATCGTGTCGCGGCCAAAGCCGTCGACCGCGATCGCGGCTGAGAAGCTGAAGATGGCCGCGTTCGTAAGCGTGGTGACTCCGGTCCAGCCGAGCGCGGGCGTGAACCGGCTCGAGCCGATCGCCTCCGTGGCCATCCCTCCGGTCACGGCGAAGGACGACCAGGTGGCGAGCGCGTTTCCGTTGCCGTCGACGGCCAGTGCCGGCGAGAAGATCTGCTGACTCACGACGCCGAGCGCGACGGTCTGAGGCGCGGCCCAGCCCGACGTCGTCGCGAACCGATCCGCTACGACGCGATTGATGGAGTTCGTGCCGCTCGCCTCCTGCTGTACCCAGAGGGCGATCCCGTTTCCGCCGGCGTCGATCCCGACCGCGGGCCCCCCCACGCTGCCGGTGGTGTCCGTGTCGAGGATCTGTGGCGTTCCCCAGCCCGAGGCGGGTACGAAGCGGTTCGTCACAATGTTGAATAACGTCCCATCAGACTGGTCCCAGACGGCGATCGCATTGCCGGCCGCGTCGGCCGCCACCTGCGCCGCCAAGGCCGTTCCTGCGTCCGCTTCGATCAGCTGGGCGGTCCCCCAGCCGGTCGCCGCGACGAATCGATTGGACCAGATGTCGTCCGAGACCGAGTTCGATTCGTCCCAGACCACGATCGCGTCTCCGCCCGGCGTCACCGCGACGTCGGGTGTCTCGGCGAAGGTGGTACTGGAGCCGCCGATCTGCTGCGGCGTGCCCCAGCCCGAAGAGGGGACGAATCGGTTGGCCCAGATCGTCGTGCTGGTGAAGGTCGTATCCGCGTGCTCCCAGACGGCGATCGCGTTGCCGGCGCCATCGATTCCAACGGAAGGGCTGAAATCGAATGCCGCGAACGGCTCGATCGCCACCGGCGCGCTCCAGCCGGTGGCGGCCTGAAACCGGCTGGCGAAGAGGTCCTGCCGGCCGCTGCTGGCGTTGTCCCAGAGGGCGATCGCGCCGCCGTTTGCGTCGGCGGCGATGGCGAGGGAGACCAGCGATCCCGTGGACAACGAGACGGTCTGCAACGTCTGGGCGGAGCCCCAGCCGGTTCCGGGCGCGAAGCGATTCACGTTCAGTGTTCCCGCGGTGGTCGAGAACTCCGTCCAGACCGCGAAGACCTCCCCGGTCCGACTGGCGGCGATCTGACTTTCACTGGCGCCGGCCGTGGAGAACGACTGCGGACTGCCGCCGAAGTCGAACATCCCGTCCTGGGTGCGGAACGTCCAGCTGGTGCCGGTCATCAGCGCGTTGCCGGCGAGATCGCGAATGCCGGTCGTCAGGCGCGCCGTGTAGGTCTGGCTCGGTCCCAGCGCCTGCGACGGGCTGAACACGGCAGAGTTGCCCAGCGTCGTGTAGTTGCCCGGCACCACCAGGCCCAGGTCGTCGAGCGAGAAGCTGGACGGCACCAGCGACGCCAGCGCGATCGGCTCCGAGAACGTCGCGTTGATCGCGGTCGTCTTGGAGACGTTGGTCGCGCCGTTGACCGGCGTGAACGACACCAGCGTCGGTCGGGTCGTGTCGGGCGTCGTCGGGTTCGGCGTCGGGAAGTCGGTGACGATGGTGGCGCTGCCGTTCGGCATCATCGTCAGGTTGACCGTCGCGGTCATGCCCGCGGTCAACGTCACGTTGGCGACGTTGCTGACCCAGGCCGGGACCGTCGTCCCCGTGACGGCGGTGCACGCCTGGCTGAAGCCGTCCGCCTTGACCGTCACCGCGCCGGTCGGCAGCGACATCAGCGTGAACATCGTGCTGGCGCCCGCCATCACGGACACGAACTGCGTCGACGTCACGTTGCCGGTGACCGTGATCCGCATGCAGGCGAGGTTGCTCGGCGCCTGCACCAGCGCCAGCTGGATGGTGCCGGTGGGACCATCGTCGGCGGCCGTTGGATGATCGGACGAGCAGCCGGCGGGCAGCATGCCGACGAGAAGCGACAGCGACGAAACGAGCGACAGCCTCAGCCTCATGACGAGCCTCCTTAAGTGCGCGCACGCGCGCGCGGACTCGACGCTAGGTCAGAGCTCGGCCGTGGCCGGCACTCAAAATGTGCCGCGCAGTCGGGCAATTTTCCGCTGCCCGATCACGTGCTCCATTGAAAGCTGTATTCCGCCTCGTTCGGCGTGGCGAGAAAGCGGCGAACGTCGGCGCAGCGGTTGGCGAGCGTCTCGGTGCGCGCATCCAGACGGAACCGGATTGACGCCGCTTTGTCACGCAGCGGGTGCGACGCGAGGCGCGCCACGCTGCGATCGAGCAGGGCACGCACACCGTCGGGTGTCAGCGTCTTCTCCAGCATCGCGAGGTTCTCGTCCCGCCATCGCTCCTCCAGCACGTGGCCGCGGTAATGCCAGAGGCAGGGCGGCCCGCCGCCGTGCTCGCGCGTCCAGGAGTCGAACACGGGGTTGCCGGTGTCGTCGTAGATCAGGCACGACGCGTACTGCAGCGCCGCCAGCGCGCGCCCCTCGGTCTCGACCGCCCACCAGACCGACCAGAGGCGCTCTATGTCGGGGCGCAGGAGGCCGTACGTCGACAGCGCGTGGAACCACGCGTAGACGCCCGCCTTCGATCCCTTGAACGACAGCGCCTGCTGCCGATCGATCTGGGCCAGGATCGCGGCGCTCATGAAGTCGCCGACGGCCGCCGCCTGGGCGGGCAAGAGCTCGCCGTCGAACACGCCCCCGCGCAGCAGCGCCGGGTAGAACTCGTCGACGAAGGTCTCGTAGCGCCCGAACGGCTGCGCCAGATCCTCCTGCCAGGCGCGCAGGCAGAACGGCAGCACGTGGAGGAACAGGTCCTTCTGGATCTTCTCGTACTTGAAGTCGAGCGCGTAGGCCACCAGGTCTTCCGGCTCCGCCGACGCGCCGGGCGGCAGCGACGCCAGGCGCTGCAGATGCCCGGTGTCGTAGTCGAACGGCTTCTGCCAGATCCGGTCGGCGGCGAGCGGCTGCGGCTCACCGAGCGCGCGGCGAACCGCGGCGATCGGGTCGATGGCGACGGGGCCTGTATCTGTGTCCTGGTCAGCGTTCACGGCGATCGGTCACTCGACGACGAACGTCTTCCGCGCGATCAGCTGGGAAGCGTCCGTAAGCAAATCTACCCGCCACGACCCCGGTTTGGGTGACGACGTAAACGAAGATGTCCGGTAGCCCTGTTCGCGTCCCCCGACGATCTCGCGCGCCGCGACGTCGCCGACCTGCTGGCCGTCGCGGTACCACTCGAAGCGGATGCCCTGGCGGTAGCGGCGCGGCACGTGGACCTGGAACCAGGCGTAGATGCGCTTCGTTCCAGCGGGGAACCGCTCGGCGGCGCCTTCGATCTCGCGGTTGTGCACGCCGGTTCCCGTCGCGGACTGGGTGACGGCGACCGGCACGGGCGGCAACACGGGCGCCAAAAGCGCGCAGACCAGCGCCGCCACCAGCGCGCCGGCTCCCAGCTCGATCCGGCCGACGCGCGTCGTGAGCGGCGCGCGCGACGTCGCCAGGCTGGACGCGAGCCACGCCAGGCCCGCGGCCAGCGCCGCCGACAGACGCGGCGAGGCGCCGATCTCGACCGCCGCCGCCGGCACCAGCGCGACGAACAGGACCGACGAGCAGTAGATGGTCCGCGCGCGCGGGTGCTCCAGCATGGTCTGCCGGAACTTGGCGGGGAAACACGCGAACAGCGCCACCACCGCCAGCAGAATCGGGGCCAGCATGTTGATCGATCCCAGCGTCGACGATCCGAACCAGACCGGAACCAGGAAGAACAGGAC
>DATFXS010000388.1:0-10371 GCA_035315605.1 Polyangia bacterium | reverse complement strand
CGATCGCATCAAGATCCTGGATTTCGGAATCTCGAAGATCGCGTCGATCTCGCAGAAGATCACCGGCATGGCGGCGGTGATGGGGACGCCGCAGTACATGTCGCCCGAGCAGGCCGAGGGGAAGGCCGACGAGCTGGACGCGTCGTCGGATCAATTCTCGCTGGCGGCGATCGTGTACGAGATGCTGGCCGGCCGGGCCGCGTTCTCCGGCGAGACGCTGGCGTCGATTGCCTATCAGATCGTGCACGCCCAACCCCCCGGGGTGCGGACCTACCGTCCCGAGCTGCCCGTCGAGATGGAGAACGTCATCGCGCGCGGCCTGTCCAAGAACAAGAAGGACCGCTTCCCGTCGGTGTCGGAGTTCGCGGTGCACCTTCGCTGGACCGCCACGCTGCCGCCCAGCGAGGTGCCGTCGAAATTGCCCGCCGTCCAGAGCGCGCCGACCGCGTACGGCTTCGACAAAGAGGAGACGACGGCCGTCTCCAAGCTGCCGTCGGACATGGCGGCGGTCCTGAGAAAGACCAGCAGCGGGCTCTCCCCCCAGAAGAAGCCCCTTTCGGCCGCCGACCGAACGCCGGCGGTGGCGCCGGCCGACGACCGGACGCCGGCGGCGATGCGGGCCGAGGACCGGACGCCGGCGGTCGTGCCGGCCGACGACGAATCGACCATCGTCAGCCCGTCCGCCGGTGACGAAGGGGCAACCGTCGTCAACGGGCCCGAAGTGGCGAACCCGACGGTGATCGGACGGCCGCAGGGCGCTCCGCGGCCGCCGACCGTCGTGAGTCCGCCGGCGGTCCTGCGCCCGGCGGCCCTCGCGAATGCGCCCCTCCGGACCTCGCCCACCGTGGCGAACCTGGCGGCCGCGCTGAATCCGCCGACCGTGAACAGCGACGCGGCTCTCGGCACGCCTCCCCCCGTCCGGTACGGGCCGGGGGCGTCGGGGCTCCCGGCCCCCGGGAGCCGGCGGAGCGCCGTGCACGAGCTGACGGTCATGGACGTGCCTCGCCGCCGGTTGGCGGTGATCGGGACCGCCGTCGCAAGTGGCCTTCTGGCCGTCGTCATCGTCATCGGCGTGGTCGCGCGAAGCGGGCGGACTCGGTCCGATCCGCCGGCTGGCCCCGCGACAGCTCCAATCGCCGACTCCCCGAACGCGCCGGGCGCACCGGCCGCCGCCCCCGCCGGCGCCGTTTCGCCGCCCAGGCCCCCTCCGGACCAGCCGCCCCCGCCGTCCCCGGCGGCACATCCGTCACCTGCGCCGGCCACCGACCGCGAGGCGGCGCCCGCGACCGAGGCCGCGGCGGCGGGCCCGGAGCCGGTGCCGTCGCCGACGACCGAGGCCGGCGGAAAGCGAACGCCTGGACGCGACCACGCCCACACCGCTGGCCGCGCCAAGCAGCCGGCCGCCGTCAGGATGCCCGAGTCCACCCCGACAACCGCCTCCGAGGGCGGGCAGTGTCACATCACCGTCGGCACCTACCCGTGGTCCGACCTCTGGGTGGACGGGGCCGACACCGGTCAGCACACGCCGGTCGTCGGCCTGCCCGTTACCTGCGGCGCCCACCGGCTCGAATTCAGGCGGCGCGATCTCAAGATCGATCAGATCGAGACCGTCACCGTGACCGAAGGGCGGGAGTTCAAGCGCCAGTACGAATTGCAAGGATCTGGCGTCGACGAGTGAAGGTTTTCGAAACGGTCGTCTCAAGTGGGACCGGGTCGGTGCAGGGCCCACCTCCGATTTTCTGAACCCACTGTAGAGGCGTGGCCCTCCTGCCGAGATCGGCCTACGATGGACGGCGTGGGGGCCGAGGGTAACCCGTCTCCTGTCCCCGGCGCTAAGCCGTTCGGCAAGTACTACCTGCTCGATCGGATTGGCGCCGGTGGCATGGCAGAAGTTTTTCTGGCAGTCGCGATGGGGCCGGAAGGCTTCCAGCGCATGCTGGTCATCAAACGGATGCTTCCGCATCTGTCGCAGGATCGCGCGTTCGTCAGCATGTTCGTCGACGAGGCCAAGCTGTGTGGCCTGCTGTCGCATCCGAACCTGGTCCAGATCTTCGAGTTCGGATCGATCGAAGACAGCTTCTTCATCGCCATGGAGCACGTGCAGGGCGAGACGCTGTCCGCCGTGCGCGCGAAGCTGCACGAGGCCGGCCGCGTGGCACCGGTCGCGGCGACCCTGGAGATCGTGCGGCAGCTCTGCCTCGGCCTGCACTACGCGCACTCGCTGAAATCGGTGGCGGGACAGTCGCTGGGGATCATCCACCGGGACATCTCGCCGTCGAACCTGATGCTGTCGTTCCACGGCACCGTGAAGATCCTCGACTTCGGCATCGCCCGCGTCGCCGAGGGGCTGCGCGAGACGCACACACAGGCCGGCACGATGAAGGGGAAGGTCTCGTACATGTCCCCGGAACAGATCCGGATGGAGCCGATCGACAGCCGCTCCGACCTGTTCGCGGTCGGCATCGTGCTGCACGAGTTCCTGACCGGGCGCCGGCTGTTCAAGGCCACCAACGAGTACAACGGCGCGCGCATGGTGCTGGAATCGGTCGTGCCGCTGCCCTCGGCGCTGAATCCGGAAGTTCCGGCGGAGGTCGACAAGATCGTGATGCGCGCGCTCGAGCGCAACCGCGACGCGCGCTACGCGACCGCCGGCGAGATCGCAGACGACCTCGAGAAGGTGCTGTTCGAGATGCGCGCCTCGCCGCACGAGCCGCGCCGGTTGCTGGTGTCGCTGTTCCCGCAGGGGCCGTCGCGCACGGGCGAGGTCCGGCTGCCCGTGACGCCGTCGCCCATCCTGTTCCAGAGCGGCAGCAGCTTCTCGACCGGCAGCGGCGGCAGCGCCGTGCCGTCGGGGCCGCTCTCGGCCAGCGCGATGCAGTCGGCGAGCAATCCGACCAAGCAGCTGCTGCCAGACGAACTCAAAGACCTGGAGATGGCGGACCTGGCCGCGGCGGCCCGCGTGCCGGCGCGGCGGCGGTCCGCGCGCAAGCGATGGATCTTTCTGGGTGGCGTCCTCGGGGTCGTGTTCGCCGTCGTCGCCATCACGCACCCGCCCTGGGCGCCGCTCCCGAAGGACGAGGCGGTTGCACCCGCCACCGCCCAGCCGGCGCCACAGCCGACGCCCGAGCCGACGCCTCTGCCTGCGCCACCGCCGAAGACGAAGGTGGAGATCTCGCTCGATTCGAACCCGCAGGACGCCCAGGTGGTTCGTGAGGACACGGGCAAGGTCGTGGGGCGCACGCCGCTCACGATCACGCTGCCTCAGGCGCGCGAGGTGATCTCGTTCCGCTTCGAGAAGCCCGGACACACGCCGATCAGCTACAAGGTCATCCCCGATCTCGACAAGTCGGTGCGGGCCGAGCTGACCCCCGAGCTGGCGGAGGACACGAAGAAAACGCCTCCCGCGCACCATGCGCCGCCGGCGCGCGGGCACGTCGCGGGTCCGCACAAGGACGCGCATCCGGCCGCGTCCGAGTCGCCGGTGGCGGTACCGGATCAGTCGCGCGGCTGCTTGCTGTCGGTGGCGTCGTTCCCGTGGACCGAGCTCTGGATCGACGGCAAGGACACCGGGCAGCGCACGCCGGTCGTGCACTACCCGGTCAGCTGCGGCGCGCACCGGCTGAATCTCAAGCGGCGCGACCTCAGGCTCGACCGCGTCGAGCAGGTGATGGTCGCTCCCGACCACGAGCTGAAGCAGCACTACGAGCTCGGCGACGAATACGGCGGCGAGTGACCGGCCGCGCCGTCGGGCAGCCGACCGCGCTCAGAGCTGAAACGCGACGCCGACGTTCAGGTCGGCGTTGGCGGTGAAGTTCGGCACGCCGAGGAGCCCGCCAATTTCGGCGACGATGCCGACCGCGTCCGAAACGCCGTAGCGAAATCCGACGCCGGGTCCGAACAGCACCGGGCCGGCGGCGACGGTGTCCTTGCAGACCTCGACGCCCGAGCCGCACCTCTGTTCCCCGGTGACCGTCGAGACGTGGCGGATGGTGCCGCCGCCGGCCGACAGCGAGAGGTAGGGTTGGAACGCGCTTCCGGGCGCGGTCAGGAACCAGGTCGCCTTCGCCAGCGCGGCGATGGCGCCCGTGGCCGGCGAGCAGATGTTGTCGCTGCCGCATTCACCGGCGGCGGGGTTGGAAGGGTGGTAGGGCGTCGCGCCTCGCACCAGCTGCAGGCGGCCCTGCACGCCCAGCATCAACTGCGGCGTGACGAAGTAGCCGATCTCCGGCGCCAGCTGCCCGGTCGGCGTCCAGTCGACGCCCGACGAGGCGACGCTGTTGCGTGTCTCCTCGCCGGTGCCGCTCACCCACCCGACCCCGGCGCCCCCGAGGAGGCCGAAGAACAGCCGCTTGTCGGAGGTGGTGGGGCGCGCGGGGCTGGCGGTGGCCGTCACCGCGGTTGTCGCGGACGTCGTGCCCGCCAGCGCCACCACCAGCGGTTCGGCGGCGCTGCCGCGCGCAACGATCACCGTTCCGTTGGCCCGCCGGGCTTCGATGAAGTACGCGACCTGGTCGCCGCCGGTCGCGGACGCGGGGATCGATCCCTCGAACGCCCCCGACGCGTTCTTCTGCATCGTCACGTCCGTGAACGCGTACGAATTCGCCGCGCGGTAGCGCAGCACCACCGCGCTCGCTTCCAGGTCCTTGTCGGGCATGACCGTGATCGCGACCGGCTTCGCAACCTGGCCGGTCCGCGCCGGCTCGTGAACCAGCGCCTTCTCCGGCGGCAGATCGGATCCCGTGCCCAGCGTGGCGATCGCCTCGTCGAACGCCGCCTGGATCTCGGGATTGGCCAGCCCAGGGCTGAGCCGCACCTCGGGCTGAATCTGCAGGGCCTTGCGGAAATATTTCACGGCCTGATCGCGCTGCTTGAAACCACCCAGCGACACGATCCCCAGCGTCACGAACGTGCGCGCCCGGATCGGGTGCTCGGTCAGGCCCGCGCGCTCGGACTGATCGAGCGCCTCGTTGAGGATGCGCATCGCCGTCTCGAATTCGAGGTGCTGATACGCATCGACGGCCTTGCGATTGAGCAGGGTGATCTTCCCGACCGCCGCGCTGTCTCGCTCCTGCGCCCGCGCCGGTTGCGCGGCGAGCATCGTCGCCAGCGCGACGGCCATCATCGCGACTGCGCGCGGCGCGACCACGCGCGCCACGGATCCCTGAGGCCCGCTGTTCACGCCGGCGCCGATTTGCACGATTCTACAGTACCGCCGAACGGCGCCTTTCGCCCAGTCCTGAATTGATGCCCCGACGATGCGAGATCGCGGGGCCGCATTTGTGTGCGCAGAAAGGCACACAAGGTGTGTGCGCCCGCGGCCGTCGCGGTCAGGCGTGCTCGCGGAGCGGGGTCGCGCTGGTCGCCGTCGTGGCGTCAGCACAATGGCGGCAGCAGTAGACGCGCCCGCGCGACTCGATGCCGTGGCCGATCACGTGGCAATGGCAGTGGCTGCACCGGGGCGCCAGCGCCTCGATCGCGCACTCGAAGCAGTCGAAAACGTGCGTCTGCCCGTCCAGCGACACGTGAAAAGCCTTCTCGTAGGTGTTGCCGCACGTCTCGCATTGCGCATGAGCCATGTTCGCCTCCCCTCGCCTTGAAGTTAAGGCTCGGGGTCATGCTCGGGGTCACACGCGGGGCCACGCTCGGGGTTTTGGCCCGCGGTCGCGTCGGCCTGCTCGATCGCCTGCCGCAGCACCTCTTCCGGCTGAGCGCCCGCCACCGCCACCCGCTCGCTGAACACGAAGAACGGGACCCCGCTGATGCCGGCAGCGGCGGCCGCGCGCGCCTCGTCCCGCGCCTCGCCGAGCGCCCCCGCGTCGCCGGTGATGCGCGCCACCTCGTCGGCGCTGAAGCCGTGGGCCGCGGCGACGTCCGCCAGCACGGCCGGGTCGTTGATGTTGCGCGCCTGCTGGAAGTAGGCCTGGTAGAGCGCACGCGACAGCGCGCGCTGCGTACCCTTGGCGTCGGCGGCTTGCAGAAGCGCATGGGCGCGAGCGGTCGGATAGCTGAGGCGTTGCTTCGACAGATCGAGCTCGAGCCCCGACTTGCGCGCTTCGGCTTCGAGGCGGGCCCACAGTTGCTCGGGCGGAACGCCGTACTTGCGCTGCAGCCGGGCCCGAACGTCGTCGCCCTCCTCGGGCGTGTTCGGGTTGAGCATGAACGGGTGATGCACGACCTCGGCCGGCCGCCCGAGCTCCGCCAGCACCCGCTCCAGGCGCTCGCCGCCGAGGAAACACCAGGGGCAGACGATGTCTGCGAAGAGGTCGATCCGAAGCGGCGTCCTTTCCTCCGTCGCTGCCATGTCGCTTCGATGTCCCGGCAGCCGGGACGTTACACGGCGCTCAGGGCCCGCAGGTGCCGACGCCGGCGGTGACCGTGCACTTGTCCCGGTGGGCGCAGTCGCCGTCGCCAGCGCAGCTGGTGTTGCATCCGGTCGGCGCGGCCGTGTTGCATCCGTATGGCGTGCAGCTCACCTTCATCGGCTGCGTGCAGCTCCCCGCCGCGCATATGGCCGCCGGGTGATAAGCGTCGTTGCCGTCGCACGAGGCCGTCCCGCAGGCGGTCCCGTCTCCCGAGGGCGAGCAGGTTCCTTGCTTGCCGGTGACCGCGCAGGAATTGCAGACCGGGCAGGTCGCCACCCCGCAGCAGAATCCCTCCGTGCAGAACCCGCTGATGCACTGGGCGGGCGAGGTGCAGGGGGCGCCGTTCGGTTGCACGTTCGTGCAGGAGTATCCGAGGCAGTTGAAGCCCGTGGCGCAGTCGCTGATGCTGGCGCAGGAGGTCAGGCAGGCGTTGTTGCCACAAATGTAAGGCGAGCAGTTGACCGAGGTCTGCTTGCAGGTCCCGGCGCCGTCGCAAGCGCCGATCGGCGTCGACGTCGATCCGGTGCACGACGCCGTGCCGCAGGCGGTGCCCATCGCCATGAACCGACAGGCGCCCGTGCCGTCGCAGGTCCCGTTGGTGCCGCAGGGCGGGGAGGGCTGGCAAAGGCCGTGGGGCTCCGCCGCGCCAGAGGGGACCGGGGTGCACGCGCCCGCGCTGCCGGTCACGTTGCAGGATTTGCAGGTCGCGCAGCTCGGCGCCGAGCAGCAGACGCCGTCGACGCAGTTGCCGCTGTCGCACTCGGCGGACGCGGCGCAGATCTGGCCGAGTCGCTTCTTTCCGCACGAGCCGTCGTTGCAGACGTTGGGTGGCGCGCAGTCGTTGTCGGAGGTGCAGGCCGCCTTGCAGGCGGTGCCGTTGCAGTTGTAAGGCGTGCACGACTGCATCACGGGCGTACGGCAGGCGCCCGCGCCGTCGCAGGTGCGCGACAGGGTCGCCGTCATCGACCCGACGGGGCAGACGGGCGGCACGCATTCGGTGCCCGCCGCGTAGAGGCGGCACGCGCCCGTGCCGTCGCAGACGCCGTCGGTCCCGCACGAGGGCGCGCCCTGATCACGGCACTGGCCGGCGGGGTCGGTCCCGCCCATCGGTACCGGGGCGCAGGTGCCGGCGCTGCCCAGCAGGCCGCACGACATGCAGCTGCCGGTGCACTCGGTCTTGCAGCAGGTGCCCTGGGCGCAGATGCCGCTCTTGCACTCGGTGCCGTCGCCGCAGATCGCGCCCTCGGGCTTGAGACCGCACGATCCGTTCGTGCAGACACCGGGCGGCGCGCAGTCGGCGTCCGCGGTGCAGGTCGACTTGCAGGCGGCGACGCCGCAGCGGAACGGGAAGCAGGTCGTCGCCGACGGCGTCACGCAGGTCCCGGCGCCGTCGCAGCTGCTTCCCGGGGTGAGGGTCGCGGTTCCGGTCGGACAGCTGGCGGGTTTGCAGGGCGTCCCGAGCGCGTAGCTCTGGCAGGCGCCGGCCTGGCAGCGGCCGTTGTTGCCGCAGCTCGGGGCGCCGGCGTCCAGGCAGGTGCCGGCCGGATCCGGCTGTCCGTCGGGGACGTTGATGCAGATGCCCATCGACGTCGGCAATGCGCACGACTTGCAGACGCTGGCGCAGGCGGTGGCGCAGCAGACGCCCTGCGCGCAGTTGCCGGACTGGCATTCGACGCGGTCAGCGCAGAACGCGCCATTCATCTTCAGACCGCAGGAGTTCCCGGTACAGACGTTTCCGCTCGAGCAGTTGGCGTCGGCCGTGCACGCGACGAAGCACTTCGCGCCGTTGCAGGCGTACGGGGCGCAGCGCGCGGCGTCCGGCGTGACACAGGCGCCGGATGCGGTGCAGAGCGCCGGCGGCGTGTAGACGTTGGAGTCGCAGTGCTCGGCGGCGCAGACGGTCCCCATCGGGTAGACGTCACAGCCGGACGAACCGTCGCACTTGCCGTTGGTGCCGCAGCTGCTCGCGCCCTTGTCGACGCAGATGTTGCGCGGATCGGCGGCGCCGGCTGGCAGCGGCGCGCACTTGCCCATCGACGACGGCAGCGCGCAGCTCCGGCAGGCGCCCTGGCAGGCCTCGGCGCAACAGACCTTGTCGACGCAGAAGGTGCTCTTGCACTCGCTGCCATCGGCGCACGGCGATCCGTCGGACTTGGGACCGCAGCTGTTGTTCTGGCAGAACTGCCCGGCGACACAGTCCATGTCGCTGTTGCAGCGCGGGAGACAGGCGCCGTCGCTGCAGCGGTAAGGCGCGCACATGTGCACGCCCGGCGGGCGGCAGGCGCCGATGCCGTCGCAGGTGCCGGCCGTGTTGAGGATGTCGCCGCTGCAGGACGGCGCCACGCAGACCGTCTCGGCCGCATACAGCGAACAGCCGCCGACGCCGTCACATTCGCCGGTCTGCCCGCACGAGGCCGGTCCCTGATCGTGGCAGACGTGGTGCGGATCGTCGTTGCCGGCGTCGACGGGCCAGCAGGTGCCCTCCCGCCCGGTCTGGTTGCAGCTGACGCACGGTCCGTGGCAGCTGGTGTTGCAGCAGAGGCCGTCCGTGCAGAACCCCGACGCGCACTCGGAGTCCTTGGCACATTGCGCGGCCCGCGGCTTCGGCCCGCAGCTGCCGTTCACGCAGCTGACGCCGGTGACGCAGTCCGAATCCGACTTGCACTTGTCGACACAGGCGCCCGTCGCCGGATCGCAATCGAACGGCGCGCAGATCGTCGCCGGGCCCGGCTTGCAGTGGCCTTTACCGTCGCAGACGTTGACGTCGACGACGGAGGCGACGTCGCACGAACCCGCCTTGCAGACCGTTCCCGCGATCTGATTGCGGCAACCGCCGTTGCCGTCACACGTGCCGTCCAGTCCGCAGGTCGAGACGTCGGCCGCCGGGCAGGCGGTCGCCTCGCGCGGCGCGCCGCCCGCCGGGACGAAGCTGCACGTGCCAGGAGATCCCTGGACGTCGCAGGACTTGCAGCTCTCCGTGCAGGCGGTGTTGCAGCAGAGGCCGTCGACGCAGAAGCCGCTCTGGCACTCGCCGGCGCAGCCGCACGCGTCGCCGTTCATCTTGCTGCCCTTGCCGCCGTCGCCCTGGCACTGTCCACCGTCGGTCTTGGCGTCGATGCGACCGCTGTCGGTCGGATGCCCGGACGACCCGCACCCGCCCATCGCGACCGCGATCGCGACCGCGACGAAGGCGGCCGCGATTCCCGGAGCTCTCAAGAACGAGCTACCGCCGCGCACGCCCCGAGACTGGGGGGCGGGCCGCCGATCGGAAGCGGACGAGGTGCAACTGACCAATCGCGCGCATCATATTGTTTTGCGCGCGCCGCGGCGGCCCAAAAATGGCGATTCCGGCCGGCCGTTGTCGTTTTTTTCCTGCCTGAGGTCGGGCGCCGGCGCGACTCGTCAACCTTCCGAGATGACCTCCGGCTCGATGTTCGGCAGCCGCACCGCGTGGAGGCGCCGGATGCGTCGGTCCCGGACGGCCAGGACGGTGAAGCGGAAGCCCCCCGCCGCTATCACGTCGCCGGGGACGGGCGCCTCGGGGAGCTGGGTGATGATGAAGCCGCCCAGGGTCTCGATCTCCGGCGGGACGGCCGGGAAGGCGACCCCGATGTCGCGGGCGGCGACGTCTAGCGTCAACCGGCCGTCGACCTCGAAGCTGCCATCGGCGTTGCGGACGATGGGCGGGATCTCCTCCGCGTCCTGTTCATCCTGGATCTCGCCCACCACCTCTTCCAGCAGGTCCTCGAGCGTGACGATGCCCGCGAAGGTGTGGCCCGGGCCGAGGATGATCGCGATGTGGACGCGGCGCCGCTGGAATTCGCGTCGCAGCCACTCGAGGCGCGTATCGTCGGAGGCGTAGATCGGCTCGCGCACCAGCTCGCGCATGAAGGCGGGCCGCTTGCCCGACGCCAGCGCGCTGACGATGTCCTTGAGGTGGATGTACCCGACGACGCGGTCCGTGCCGGGCTCGACCAGCGGATAGCGGGTGTACTGGTTCGCCAGCGCG
>DATFXS010000387.1:0-2204 GCA_035315605.1 Polyangia bacterium | reverse complement strand
GACGGGAGGAGACGTGCCGCCGGTGCCCGTCGTGCCAGCAGCGGACCCGCCGGTCCCCGTCGTGCCGCCTCGGCTGGTCGTCGTGCCGGCCGTGCCGCCCGTACCGGCCGTGCCGGTCGTGCCGCCCCTGCCCGTCGTGCCGGCCGTTCCGGTCGTGCCGCCCGTGCCGGTGGTGCCGCCCCTCCCCGTCGTGCCTCCCGTGCCGGTCGTGCCGCCCGTGCCGGTCGTGCCGCCCCTCGAGCCGCTGGTGCCGGCCGACGACGAACCGCCGGTGCCGCCCGACGACGAACCGCCCGTGCCGCCCGACGACGAACCGGCCGTGCCGGTCACCACCGAGCCGCCGCTGCCGGTGCCGTTGTCGCCGCCGGTGCCGGCGGTCGCCCCGCCGCCGTTGTCGCCGGCGCTGCCGCTGATGTCGCCGCCGCTACCGGTGGCGCTACCGCCGGTGCCGGACGAATCCGAGCCACCGGTGCCGGGGCCCGTCGACCCGCCGGTGCCCACCTCTCCGGCGCCTGATGAAAACGAGTTGCACGACGCGACGGCGGTGCCCAGCGATACCGCCACCAGCAGAGGGAGAGCAGCGCGAATCGTCTTCATGGCAAATCTCCGTTGGTTAGAAAAATCGAAGTCACGAGGCTACTCCTGTTCGCGAACGTGCAGCTCATTGTCCGTAGGTGGCGTTCTTGCCGTGCTTGCGCTCGAAGTGTTTGCGGACGAGGTAGTCGGGCAGTCGCCCGACCTGGGAATTGAGCGTCTCCGTCAGGGCGGCGATCTTGGCGATCTCCTCGAGGACGACGGCGTGGTAGACGGCCTTCTCCGCCGTCTTGCCCCAGGCGAACGCGCCGTGGCCGCCGACGATCACCATCGGGGTCTGGTGCGGATCGCGCGCGCTGAAGCAGGCGATGATCTGCGCCCCGGTCTCGGCTTCGTAATCCTTCTCCACCGCCTCGGCGGTCATGACCGCCGTGCAGGGGACGTCCTCCGCGAGGTGGTCGGCGTGCGTCGTGCCGTAGAGCGGGATCGGCAGGCGCGCCTGCGCCCAGGCGGTGGCGTAGGTCGAATGGGTGTGAACGATCGCGCCGATTCCGCGGAACTGGGGCGCGCGATACAGGGCGGCGTGCGTCTTGGTGTCGGACGACGGCCGCAGGCGTCCCTCGACGACGTTGCAATCCAGGTCGAGCACGACCATGTCGGCGGCGGTGAGGCTCTCGTAGGGGACGCCGCTCGGCTTGATCGCGAACACCGCGCGCTCGGCGTCGAATGCCGACACGTTTCCGAACGTGTAGAGGGCGAGGCCGCGGCGCGGGATCTCCAGGTTGGCCTCGAAGGCCTGCTGCTTCAGCTCTGTGTAGGTTGATTTCATCTAGAGCCCCATTCGATACGCAGCGTCGTTCCAGCGGAGCTCGTTCTTCAGCGTCGCGAGGTCGGTGTGGTTGCCGATCCGCACGCACTCGATGCCGAGCATGCCGGCCAGCTCGGCCAGCTGCTCGCTGGTGACCGCCTGACTCCAGGCGGTGTGGTGCGCCCCGCCCGCGAGCAGCCAGGCCTGGCAGCCACGCCGGAAATCGGGGCGCGGCACATAGAGCGCGCGCGCCACCGGAAGCTTCGGCATCGGGTGCTCGGCCCTGACCGCATCCATCTCCTGCACCACCATCCGCAGCCGCCCGCCCATGTCGACGATCGACGCGGCGACCGCCGGTCCCGGCGCCGCGTTGAACACCAGGCGGCAGGGATCGCCCTTGCCCCCGATGCTGAGCGGATGGATCTCCAGCGAGGGCTTCCCGTCGGCGCGATCGGCGATCGACGGGCAGATCTCCAGCATGTGCGCGCCGAGGATCGTCTCCTCGCCCTTGACGAGGTGATACGTGTAGTCCTCCATGAACGACACGCCGCCGTTGCCCGCCGCGATCACCTTCATCAGGCGGACCAGCCCGGCCGCCTTCCAGTCGCCCTCGGCGCCGAAGCCGTAACCGTCCGCCATCAGACGCTGGCAGGCGAGCCCCGGCAGCTGCTGGAGGCCGTGCAGGTCTTCGAACGTCGTCGTGAACGCGCCATAGCCGCCGTCGGTGAGGAAGGCGCGGATCCCGATCTCCTGGCGGGCCGCGTAGCGCAGGCTCTCGCGCTTGGCGCCGCCGCGGCGCAGCTCCGGCGCGATCGCGTACGCCGCCTCGTACTCCTCGACCAGGTGGTCGACCTCCGCGTCG
>DATFXS010000386.1:0-12771 GCA_035315605.1 Polyangia bacterium | reverse complement strand
AACCGACAGCGATGGTCTCGACACCCGCCGGCGCGGCCGCCCGCAGCGGCCCGAACAGCTTATCGCTGCCATCCATCCCGGGCAGCAGGACCAAAGTATGGGTCGCCACGTGCTCGATCATGGCCGGCGAACCGATTTGCTGCCCCTTTCAAGTTGCGACTGCCCCCGAGAAGACGCGCGAGGCGCGGAACCGCTACGGCGTCGCGTGACGCGATGATTCAGTGCCGAATCAAGTCGGCGTGTCGGCGAGGCGTTCCAGGTGGTCGAGGACCTGCTTGGCGGAGATGACGCGGGCGAAGACGTAGAGGGCGGCGGTCGGGGTTTCGTCGAGGACGGCTTCGCCGACGCGCAGGCCTTTGCTGACGGCGAACAGGATCCGGTGGGGCAGGCCGGCGCGCACCAGCTCGACGCGGCGCCAGACCGCCTCGCGGCTCCAGAAACCGAGCAGCTCGAAGTGGACGCGCGCACCGTCGCGCGCGCGCACGAAAGCCAGGTCCGGGACGCAGACGCCGGCGCCCGGCAGATCGAGCACGGCCGGCTCGCGATCGATCCGCCAGCCGCTGTCCAGCTTCTCGAAGGCGGCGACGAACGCGGCCAGCTCGTCGGGCAGCGGCGGGGCGTCGCTTTCGATCGCCAGCGCGCCGCCGCCGGTCCGGAAGCGGAGCGGGCGCCGGTCGCTGCCCCAGCGGACATCGGCCTCGATCGACCAGCTGTCGCACGCCGCGATCGCGGGCAGCGCCAGGCCGAGCTGAAGGCCGTAGCGGGTGCCGCCCTGGAACAGACTGAGCGGCCCGTCGAGCACGATCCGGTAGCCGCCGTCCTCGGTGGCCGTGATCGTGGCGAGCAGGCGCTGGAACTTAAGGGTGCGAAAGAGCTGTCGGTAGGTCGCGGCGTCGCGCGCGCGGACGTGTGCCGTCACGCCCGTCGCGCGCAGCAGCACCGCCTGCGCCTCCGCCAGCGCGAAGCCGTAGGCCAGCGCGCCCGCCGGCCGGCCGGCGAACGCCAGCATGCGCTGTCGCGCCGGTCGATCGCCGTAGAGGCCCGCCTCGATCTCGGCGGCCGTCGTTCCGCGCTCGCGCGCCGCGGTCTCCAGCAGCGCCGCGCGATCGAAGGGCGCGGTCGCCGAGGCCGCCCGCCGCGCCGCCGCCGCGCGCCGGAAGACATCCTGGCGCAGCGCCGCGGCCGCCTCCGCGTCGGGTTCTTGAAAGCTGCAGCCGTCGTACACGAGCTTCTGCACCGCTGCGATGAGGCGCCGGTCGGCGCCGGGCGCGTCCGCGCCGGCGGTGGCTTCCTCGAAAGCGTCGTCCAGCTCCGCGCGCGTCGCGCCGATGTGCGTCCGCGCGATCGCCGAGAACGCCGCCGCCAGCGTCTCGATGTGGGCCCGCCGCCCGGCGTCGACCGGGATCAGGCGCAGCTCGTCGCCGCGCCGGCGCGCCCCGACCAGGTCAGCGGTAAGCACTGTGATCCCGCCGCCGCGCGCTGGTGAAGGTTTCGGTCGTCTTCGCGGTCACCAGCTCGTAGAGCAGGGCCCGCTTGCCCTCGCGCGCGCGCAGCACGCGGCCGAGGCGCTGCACGTGCTCGCGGACCGACGCGCTGCCCGACACGACGATCGCCACCGCCGCCTCGGGGATATCGACGCCTTCGTTCAACACCTTCGACGTGACGATGGCGCCGTAGCTGCCGTCCGCGAGGCCGGCCAGGATCTCGCTGCGCTCGCGCACGCGTGTCTCGTGCGTGATGATCGGGACCAGGAAACGCCGCGAGATCTCGTAGGCGGTGGCGTTGTCCTGCGTGAACAGCAGCGCGCGATCGTCGCGGTGGCGGTCGAGCAGCAGCTCGACGTAGTCCAGCTTGGCCGGCGCGGCGAAGGCGATGTCGCGCTGCCGGCGATAGGCGGCCATCGCGCGCCGGCCGTCCTCGCTGCGCGCCGAGCGGATGACGAAGTCCGACCAGCCCGACGGGCTCGACATCCGGATGCCGTTGCGCACCAGAAAATCCCGGTAGATTCCCCGCGCCTCGTCGTGGGCGCGCCGATCCTCCGGTCCGAGCTCGACGGTCAGGCGGACGGTGTCGTAGGGCGCCAGGTATCCGCCCGCCGCCGACAGATCGACGATGTCCTTGCGATAGACGATGGGACCGCAGAGGTCGTCGAGGTCGGCGTGGCGCCCGTCCGCCCGTTCGGGCGTCGCCGTCAGTCCCAGCCGAAACGGCGCGACGCAAGAACGCGCCGCCAGCGCGTAGGCCGGCCCGGGCAGGTGGTGACATTCGTCGAACACCACCAACCCGAAGCGATCGCCGAGGTGCTCCATGTGAAGGTGGGCCGAGTCGTACGTCGACACGGTCAGCGAGCGGACGTCGTACTCGCCGCCGCCGATCACGCCGACCGGGACGCCGAACGTCGTGCGCAGCACGTCGTACCACTGCCGCACCAGGTCCAGCGTCGGCGCGATCACCAGCGTGCTCCGCCGTCGGTCTTCGATCGCCAGACACGCCATCCAGGTCTTCCCCGCGCCCGTCGGCAGCACGACGACGCCGCGGCCCTGGTGCGCCCGCCACGCCGCCAGCGCCTCGGCCTGATACGGCCGCGGCTCGCGGTGCACGCGCGCGCCCAGCGCCAGCTCGCCGTAGGCGCGCGCGCGATCCTCGACGGCGCCCTCGCCGCTGCCGAACGCCCGCCGCACCGCCGCGTACGCCGACGCGGGGGCGCGAAAGCAGGCGGTGCGCGCGTCCCACAGACACCCGGGCGGCGCGGGCGCGCCGGGCGGCAATCCGGTCACCTCGATCGTGCCGCCTCGAAACGCCAGCGTCGGCAGCGCGCGGTCCTCGATCAGCTGGCCGCGCCGAACCGGAACTGGAACGCGCCCACGGTCTGCGCGGCGGCATTCTCGATCCCGAGCGTCCCGGCGTTGACCACGAGATCGTAGTGGTCGGGATCGCCGATGTCGGCGTTGTAGTGCTGGCGGTTGAAGGCGACCCGCTCGCCGTCGATGCGCAGCACCTTGGCGCGCGCGTCCGCCTCTGACAGCTCGTCGCGCTTCGCGATGCGGGCGACGCGCAGCTCGAGCGGCGCGATCACGCGCACCCGCAGCGTCGTCTTGGCATCGAGCAGGAAGTGGGCGCCGCGGCCGACGATGACGCCGCGGCCGTGCCGCGCCAGCGTCAGCACGACGTTGGACAGGTTGCGCAGGTAGTCGGACGGCGCGAACGCGCCGCGCTTGATGAGGCCGGCCACCCACTCGGCGATGCCGTCCTGGACCCGTTCGTCCAGCGACTCCACCACTTGCTCGCGAACGTGCGCCTTGTCGGCGATGTCGTTGATCAGCTCGTCCGAGTAGAAGCGGAACCCGAGCCGCTCCGATACCAGGCGGCCCATCGCCGCCCCGCGCGCGCCGTACTGGCGCGAGATGCAGATCGTCGGGCGCTGGACGCTGCCCTCGACCCCCTTGCGCTCTCGGATCCGGCGCTCTTCCTGCCAGAGCTTGATCTGCTGGTCAACGAAGTGATCGATGCTTCCGATCATGCTCCACCTCCAGGGACGAGCTGTCGACGCTATCGACGCCGGAGGATTCCGTCAAGAGTTCATCCGTGGGTTAGGCTTGGGGCGTGGACCACGTTTTGAGGACGACCGCGTCAGCGACCCAGGCCGGCGACTGGGATCTGGTGCTGACCGCCGCGTCGATCGGACATCGCGTCGACGAGCGCGATGGTCGCTTCGCCCTGTTGGTCGACGCCAACGACGTCGCCGCGGCGACCGAGGCGCTGGCCGGCTTCGACGAGGAGGGCGCGCCCGAGCAGCAGCCGCCCGCGCCCGATCAGGGCTGGAGCCCGCTCGGCATTCTCTGCGCGATCGGATTCTTCGCGATGCTGCTGGTGACGGGGCCGCGAGATCGCGAATCGATCTGGTTCGTGGCCGGCTCGGCGTCCGCCGATCTGATCGTGCGCGGCGCATGGTGGCGGGCGGTGACGGCGCTGACGTTGCACGCGGATCTTCTCCACGTCGTGGGCAACGCGGTCGCGTCGCTGGTGTTCATCTCGGCGGTCGGTCGCTGGCTGGGCGGCGGTCTGGCCGCGCTGCTGATCCTGCTGTCCGCGACAGCCGCCAACCTGCTGACGGCGTTTCGCCACCGCACGAACTTCGAATCGGTCGGCGCATCGACCGCGACGTTCGCCGCGCTGGGCCTGGTCGCCGGCCTGCAGGTGGCGCGGCGCCTGCGGCTGCGCACGCGGCCCGGCTATTTCTGGGTGCCGATCGGCGCCGGGCTCGGGTTGTTCGCGATGCTGGGTGTCGCCGTCGGATCAGATTACTGGGCGCACCTGTTCGGGCTCGGATTCGGCGTCCTGTTCGGCGTCGCCTGGGCGTTTGCGCAGCTGAAACGCGGCTGGCGGGCGCCGGGCCCGATCGTCCAGGCGCTGCTGGGCGCGGTCGCGCTCGCCTTCGTCGCCGGCTGCTGGCTGCTCGCGTTTCACCACCCGGGGTAGTGCTTCGAGGTCGCGATCGGCGCGAGCCTGCAGGTGAAAACGGCGCTCGCCGGCGCCAGCCGCTGCCACCGCAACCTCCGGTGAGCAGCCAGCCAACGCCGGCGATCAGTGGGATCGCGCGCGCCCGCATCGCGCGCCCCAGCGCCGCGACGGGATCAGCCGCCGGTTCCGCCGTCCGTCGTCGTCGTTCCGCCGGTGAAGAAGTAGTAGTCGGCGGAGTAGTTGACCCGGGTGTCCATCCCGGCGGTGGTCGAGTCGCAGCCGCTGGCCGGCGCGACGCCGCCGGCGGTGTTCAGCCGCTGCACGTACGTGATGTTGCTGAAGACGCCGGTGCCGGTGTTCGACGTGGCCATCAGGAGCAGCCACTGGATCGCGCCGGTCGCCGTCGAGTTCACGCCGGCCACCTTCATGCCGTTGACGACGCTGCCGTCGGTGGAGGTCCAGTTCGGCCCCATCCCGTGCGTGCCGACCATCGCGAAGCTCTGATCGTAGAGCACCGCGTCCGGCTGCTTGAGCACCCACGAGTAGGTCGTCGCGCCGCCGCCGCCCGCGCCGCCGGCGCCGCCGGAGCCGCCCGATCCTCCGGCCGCGCTCGCCGTGCAGGTGTAAACCTGCGCGCCGATGGCGTGGTCGTGGAGGCTGAGCGTCGCGCCGCTCGGCACCTGGATCGCCGTCGGAAGGCTCGCGGGCGGCGTCAGCCACGCCGTCCCCGGTCCGCCGCCGTTGAAGAAGTAATAGTCGGCGCTGTAGCTGACCCGGGTGTCCATTCCGGCGGTGGTCGAGTCGCAGCCGCTCGCGGGCGCCACGCCTCCGGCCGTGTTCGCGCGGATCACGTAGGTGACGTCGCTGAACACGCCCGTGGTGCCGGTGTTGGATGTGGCGTGCAGCAGAAGCCACGGGATCGCGCCGGACATCGGCGCGTTTTCCTGGAAGACCTTCGCGCCGTTGACGATGCTGCCGTCGGTGGAGGTCCAGTTCGGCCCCAGCCCGTGCGTTCCGACCATCGCGAAGGCCGAATCGTAGAGGACCGCATCCGGCTGCTTGAGCACCCACGAATAGGTGGTGGTGCCGCCCGCGCCGCCGGCGCCGCTGCCGCCCGCGCCGCCCGCCGCGCTCGCCGTGCAGGTGTAGACCTGCGCGCCGATCGCGTGATCATGGATCTTGAACGTCGCGCCGTTCGGCAGGCCGAGCGTCGGTGGCGTCGGGGGCGGCGTCGTCCACGCCGCTCCCTCTCCGCCAGTGTAGAAGTAGTAGTCGGCCGTGTAGCTGACCGGTGTGTCGGTGCCGGCCGTGGTCGAGTCGCAGCCGGTTGCCGGCGCCACGCCCCCGGTCGTGTTCACGCGCTGTACGAAAGTGACGTCGCTGAACATGCCGGTGCCGGTGTTCGACGTCGCGCGCAGCAGAAGCCACGGGATCGCGCCGGCCGTCGGCGAGTTCTCCTGATAGACCTTCGCGCCGTTGACGACGCTGCCGTCGACGGTGGAGGTCCAGTTCGGGCCTGCCCCGTGCGTCCCGACCTGTGCGTTGGTCGTCGGATCATAGAGCTTGGCGTCCGGCTGCTTGAGCACGAACGAGTAAGTCGTCGTGCCGCTGCCGCCCGCGCCCGCCGCGCCGCCCGCGCCGCCGCTGCCGCCCGCGCCCGCCGTGCTGGCCGTGCAGGTGTAGATCTGGTTGCCCGTGGCGTGCAGATGGAACTTCACCGTCGCGCCGTAGGGCACGTTCAAGGTCGGAGGCAGGTTTGCGGGTGGGGTCGTCCCGCCGGCGCCTGCGGTGCCGCCGCCGGTCCCGCCGCCGCCTGTGCCGGTGCCGGCCGTTCCGCCGCCGCCTGTGCCGGTGCCGGCGGTGCCGCCGCCGCCCGTGCCGGTGCCGGCAGTGCCGGCGGTGCCGCCGGTGCCCGTGACGCTGCCGCCTGTGCCGGCGGTGCCGCCGGTTCCGCCGGTGCTGCCGCCGTGTCCACCGGCGCTGCCGGCCGTTCCGGTCGATCCGCCCTTGCCGGTGCTGCTGCCGCCCGTGCCGGACGGCGATCCGGGTGAGCTACTGCAGCCGAGCGCCGCGCTCATCGCGGCGACCAGCGTCAGGCCGACCAGCTTGCTGATCGGTTTGAACGTGCTGTCGTGGTGTCGGTTCATGTGAAGGCTCCCTCCGCGCGAGTGGCGTGTCTGTGGCGTCGGAGCCTGGGCTCCGCACCTGGTTGCGCGGTGGTCGTCAGCAACGCCCGTGCCGCCCAAAGGGCCCGCCGCCTTTGCGCGGCCGGTTGCCCAGGTCGTGCAAGTCGTCCGCTACTAGTTGTCGGATCCGTCAGACAACTCGTCGGACCGGTCGACGGGGACGATTTGGCCGTCAGACCCCGCCGTCGCCGTCGCCGTCGCCGCCGCCGTCGCTGGCGCCACAGCTACCTTCCAGCCAGAAGCTGTCGACGAGGACAGTGGCGAGCGACGGTTTCTGCGCGCTGACGCCGCCGTCTGCATCCGCGCCGCTGCCGCTCAGCAGGCGCACGCCATAGGCGCTGACCATCGAAGCATCCTGGCAGGCGGCGAGGTCGAGGACGTAATCGTTCCAGCCGTCCCCGGGCGGGACGCTTTGCGGCGCTCCGCAGAACGAGGAAGCGTAGCCGGCGTGGGCGTACGGCTCGACGCCCATCCAGGTGCTCGGGTCAGCGTTGCCGCCGGACCCAACCTTGACGCGTACGTGCAGGCGGTAGCCCGTCCAGTTTGCGAGCACGCTGCCGAGCTGGTGTTCGACGTCGCCCGACTGGTTGTAGTCGGTGAAGGGAACGCCCACCGAGAGCGCGCCGGGAGCCGGATCCCCCTGCGTTCCAATCCACGAGATCCTGACCGAGCCGGCGAGGTTGACGGAGAGCCCAGGCGCGAAGCCCTGGGTGTCTTTGTCGAACGTCGCGAGCCCGGGGCAGCGAAGCCCGCCGCTCATCGTCCCGGCCCCCGCGTCCGAACCGCCGGCGCCGCCCCGGCCAGCACCCGCCGCGCCATCCGCCGTTCCGCCCAGCGATCCGCCAGGCAGCGGCGGCACGCAGGCCGCGAGCGCCGCGGTTGTTGCGAGCACAATCACGACCGCCGGGCGGATCATTTCGGTGCCCTGAAGATCGATCCGGTGCGGGCGCCGATCCAGTAGACGCTCGCGTCGTCGAGCGTGATGCCGTATGCGGGCAACGAAGGCGCCAGGGCGACGAGCCGCGGGCTCGAGCCGTCGGACTGAGCGGCGTTGATCGCCCCCGACTCGTCCATCCAGTAGACGCCGGAGTCGTCGGCGGCCACGCTGGTCGCCTTGACGCCGATCGTCTCGACGATCTCGGGCGTGCCGCCGGCTTTCCCGACCCTCATCACGAAACCGCTGACGGAGTCGATCCAGTAGACGTGCGTCGCGTCGAGCGCGAGGCTCCAGATCCCCGACGGCTGCGGTGGGAACAGTTGCACCGGCGTGCCGCCCGAATCCCTGACCTGCATGATCGAATAGCAAGGAGGATTGCAGCCGTTGTCGGTGAAGCCCGCCACCCAGTAGACGTACTGCTCGTCGGCGGCGACGTCGTTCGCAATCTGGGTCGTGGCCAATTGCGTCGGTGTGCCGCCGTTGAGGCCGGTCTCCATCACCGGTCCCACGGCTTCGATCCAATAGATGCCTGCGCGATTGACCGCCATCTGCTGGACGACCGTGGTGGTGGACGCGACCTTCGTCGGCTGGAAATTGCCGGCGGTTGCGACCGTGTCGATCTCGCTGGCGGGTCCAGAGCTCCACAACCAATAGACGCTCGCCGAATCGACCGCGACCCAGCCGGTGGCGCTGGCCGGGCCGCTGGCGAGCAGCATGGGTGGGCCACCCGCGAGCGCCGCTCGCATCAGCGAGCCCGTCCGAGCGTTCGCCCAGTAGACGAACATCGAATCGACGGCGAGGTTCTGAGGCTGGCCTGCGTCGGCGACGAAGAGATAGGGACTGGGGGGCGCGATGTCGGTACCGCCCGCTCCGGTGACCGCCTTGCCCCCGATGCCGCCGCTGCTCGTGGCCGCGGTGCCGCCGCTGCCCATGCCCGCGCCGGTTCCTGGTCCCGCGCCGCCGCTGCCGCCGACGCCCGCGCCGGCGGCCCCCGCTGACGATGGCCCGGCGGCCGCGTTTCCGGTCAACTGGCTTCCCGGCAGATCCGGCACGCACGCCGCGAGCGCGGCGGCGGACGACAAGACGACCGCCAGGCGCTTCATTGCATCGCTCCGGATGCGTCGGGCCCGCCTCCGCCGCCGTCGGTTCCGGGCGTGGGGCAGCTCCCCTCCAGCCAGAAGCTGTCGACGAAGATGACCGCGCTCGTCAGGTTGACCGTGGGCATCGGGTTCTCGCCGGCGGAGGTCACCACGCTGACACCGTAGGCGGTGACGTTCGACGGGCCGACCGAGGGGCAGTTGAGATCCAGTGCGTAGTCGTTCCAGTCGTTCCCGCGGGGCACCGCGCCATAGCTTGCGCAGGACGAGGCGCCGCCGGCCGCCAGGACGTACAGCTCGACACCGGCTGCGTCTCCCGGGTCGGGACCGCCGCCGGACGCGAGCCTCACGCGCACGTGCAATTTGTAGTTCGTCCAGTTCTGGGCCGCCGCGCCGCCGAGCGTGCGCCGCACGTCGATGAATTGGCTGTAGCCGTTGAATGGTGCGTCGATCCTGAGCGAGCCCGGCGACGGATCCCCCTCCGTTCCGTCGAAGGCGAGCTTGGCCCACCCGCTGCGATTGACGCCGGCGGGGTTGCCGGACAGATGGTCGATGGCGAGCGCGAAGCCCTGCAGGTCGGGCTGGTCGAACGTCGCGATGCCGGGACAGGGGAGCGGGCCGGCCGACATCCCGCCGCCGAATGACGAGCCGCCGGTCCCTGGACCGCCCATGCCGGTCGCGCCGCCGGCGCCCATGGCGCTCGTTGCGCCGCCACCCGACGCACCGCCGGCCGAACCGCCTCTCCCGGGCGCGGCGGCGTCGGGCGATTCGCCCAGCGATGCGCCCCGCAGCGGCGGCACGCAGGCAATTAGTAGCGAGGCCGCGGTCGCGAGGAGCGAAACCTGGAGCCCGCGGCGCATCTTCGCATCTCCCCAGGCAAGCGGCGTGCCCGCTACTTGCGCGGGCGCGGAACGCCGTACGCGTCCAGGCGCGCGATCAGCGTGCTGCGCGCGATGCCGAGGACCTTGGCGGCGCGGGTCTGGCTGCCGGCGCATTCGGCCAGCACGCGCAGGATCCGCTCGCGCTCGTCGTCGACGACGGCGCCCATCGGCATGGTCGGCCGCGCCATGTCGGCCGGCATCGCGGCGGACGGGTAGGGCGTCGGCATCCCCGGCGTGGGCGCCGGCGCTGGCGCCGGCGCGGGCTGCGCCGCCGCGAACATGATCGAGTTGGCGGCCATCGTCTCGATCGGCAGGTGCTCGGGCAGGATCTCCGATCCCTCGCACAGCAGGAGGGCGCGCTCGACGACGTTGCGCACCTCGCGGACGTTGCCGCGCCACGGATAGGATTCCAGCAGGCGCGCGGCATCGGGCGAGATCTCCGGCGCCGGCCTGTCGATCTCGCGGGCGAATTGCGCCAGGAACGACCGGACCAGCGGCAGGATCTCGCTGCGCCGCTCGCGCAGGGGCGGGATGAGGAGCGTGATGCCGTTCAGCCGGTAGTAGAGGTCCTGGCGGAACCGGCCCCCCGCGATCTCGGCCTCGAGATCGCGGTGCGTGGCGGCGATGAACCGCACGTCGATGGGACGCGTCTTCACGCTGCCGACGCGCTGGACCTGCCGCGTCTGGATGACGCGCAGAAGCGTCGCTTGCAGCTTGGGCGGCATGTCGCCGATCTCGTCCAGGAACACGGTGCCGCCGGGCGCGCTCTCCAGCAGCCCGGCCTTCGCCTCCGTCGCGCCGGTGAACGCCCCCTTCTCGTGACCGAACAGCTCGCTCTCCAGCAGGCCCTCCGACACCGCCGCGCAGTTGATGGCGACGAACGGGGCCTTCGCGCGCGGAGACATCCGGTGGATCTCCTGCGCCATGACGTCCTTGCCGACGCCGGTCTCGCCCAGGATGATCACGCTGATGGCGCCGCGCGCTGCGCTGGCCGCCAGGCCGTAGACCCGGCGCATCCGCGGATCTTCGACGACCACGCCGTCGACGGGCGCGGGCGTGTCTTTCCCGCGCAGGCGCTCGCTGGACCGCGCCACCAGCGCCTCCGGCGTCTGTCCGTCGCGCGGGTGGCAGGCGATGCCGGTGCGCGCCACGATGCTCTGCGCGCGCAGCCGGCCGATCAGGTCGTTGTTGATGGCGGAGCCGAGATCGGGCGGCGTGGCGGGCAGGAAGATCTCGTAGTCGCTCGGGCCGTAGAGGGCGAGCATGTCGGAGGTGCGCAGCGCGGGCGAGATGGTGTCGGCCACGGTGGCCGCCGCCTGATTCCCCTCGACGGCCAGGCGGATGATCGTGAACGGCGTCCGGGTCTCCGACGCGCGCGTGCATTCTTCCTCGACGCGCGCCTCGAAGTGCGTGTGCGGCCAGACGCGGCGCGGGCGCGCGGCGACGCGCGTCTCCTGCACCATCAGGATCGTCGATCCGATCGTCACCGCTTCGCCGGGCAGCACCGCCACCCGATCGCCCGCCGCCAGCGCGACGCCGCGCACCTTGGTGCCGTTGATGCTGCCGATGTCTTCGATCTCGAAATGCCCGCCCTCGTTGACGTGCAGGCGGGCGTGGGGGCGTGATGCGAGCGGATCGTTGATGCGAATGTCGGCGTTGTCGCGCCCGATCGTCAGGTTGCCGGCCTTCGGTAACGACTGGGCCAGGAACAGATCGGGGCCGATGATCAGGAGATGAAACGCCGCCTGCGGCAGCTGCAACGGCGCATCGAACAGTGTGGTTAACGAACGCACGGACTCCAGCATGCCTCGTCAGAAAGCCAACACCGTGCCAGCTCGTGAACGCAGCGAGCGGTCACGCGAGGTGCCGCCAGGTCGGTCAAGTTGTCGGTCCGCCGGTCAAGTTGTCGGTCGCGGCGCGCGCGATCGCGCAAGTTGCACCGCCCGAGCTTCGGCGCGCACGACGTTTCGTTTGGCGCGACGCTTGCTGACCGCCGACGAGTTGTCGGACACGCCCGACGAATTGACAGCAACTCATTGTTCTCTTCTTTACAATGGCGCCGCCGATGATCGCTACCCCAAAACCACTTTCGCCCCTGTGCCTGGCTGTGCTGGTGGTGACCGGCTGCGGCAAGTATGCCGACGACCTGTTCTGCAGTTCAGCCGGATGCGCCTGGGGTGACGGTGAATGGCAGCGCGTCGCCGCCCTGGCCAATCCGGGCGATCCTCCGGGAGACCGGTCGAACATGTACTGGAACATCGACGCGGCGCAAACGCTCGGGCGGGAGTTCTTCTTCGACACCGGATTCTCCGGCAACGCCACCCAGAAGGACGCGATCAACCGGACGTCGCCGCCCGCGCGCGCGGCGGTGGGCCAGCCGATCGGGATCTCCTGCGCCACCTGCCACGACCTGACGCACGCCGGAGTCGACACGACCTCCAGCCCTGGGTACGTGTCGGTGGGCGCCGGCTGGACCGACGTCAACGCGCTGGCCGTCGTGAACAGCGCTTACCGGCAGGTCGTGTTCTGGAATGGGCGCGCGGATTCGCTCTGGGCCCTCAACGTCGTCGTTTCCGAGAGCGCAACGACGATGAACGGCAACCGTCTGGCGCTCGCCCATCGCATCTTCGACGTCTACCACGACGAATATCAGAGGGCGTTCCCCGAGTGGCCGCTCGCTACCGAGATCGGCACCGACGCGACGCGATTTCCCGCGAGCGGCAAGCCCGGCGTCCCCGCCTGGGACATGATGGCGGGACCCGACAAGGACGTGATCAACCGGATCCTCGTCAACTGGGCCAAGGCGATCGCCGCCTACGAGTACAAGCTCATCAGCGTCGATTCGGATTTCGATCGCTACGTGAGCGCTGGCCCCGATTCGAACCTGATCTCCGGCGCGGCGATACGGGGCGCGCGCCTCTTCGTCGGGAAGGCCAGTTGCAGCACCTGCCACGCGGGGTCGCAGCTGACGGACGAGCTGTTCCATGACATCGGGATCCCCCAGACGGGGGTGGCCGTCCCGACCACCGCCGACTGTCCGGCAACCCAGCCCTCCACTAATGCGCCGAGCGCCGATTGTGATTGCGTCTCCGAGACGGCCGTCAAGTGCGCGCCCTGGGGCGCATACGACGGCCTCCGGCGGCTCCGCAACTCGACGATGGGTTCGGCGATACGGAACCGGTGGCGGCGGACCGGAGATCCTCTCGATC
>DATFXS010000385.1:0-16476 GCA_035315605.1 Polyangia bacterium | reverse complement strand
TTCCTGTTGTTTCGGGGCAGCCCCAAAGATCCGACCGCCAGCCTCGGTTCCGTGGACGGAAACGGAAACTGATGCGCGCGCGATCGTTCGGACTCCCGCTGCTGCTTTCGATCGCGCTGGCGGCGCCGTTCGCGACCGGCTGCGGCCCCGGCACCAAAGCGTGCAAGCAGGGGACGCTTTTCCTGACGATCGTGTTCGGCGCTCCGACCGTCACCGCCGACCACCTGATCATCGAGGTCTCGATCGACGGTGGCGCCGCGAAGCGCAGCACACGCGCGCGCTTCGACACGGCGTCCAGCGACACCGTCGAGATCGATTTTCCGGGCGGCTATCCGGCCGGCCAGCGCGTGGACGTGACCGTGACGGCGCTGGTGAGCGGCACGTCCGTCGGCTCGAATACCGGCACGGTGGCGACGGCGCCCGAAGGCTGCGCCGCGCTCACGGTCGCGCTCACCGGCAACTCGCCGGCCGGGACCGGCGGCGGTGACGGCGCGGCGGGGACCGGCGGCGGTGACGGTGCGGCGGGGACCGGCGGCGGCGGGACAGGAGGCGGCAGCGATGCGGCCGGGACCGGGGGCGCCGGCGGCACCGGTGGAGGCGGCGCAGGTGCACCATAGGCTGTTCTCGGGGCGTATGCCCCGCCGTCGCTTGCCGGATCCGTCGCTTTTCTGATCGACAGCCGAAGGCTGACGGCACTTCGGGACATGGACGGGTATCCCGTGCGCAAGCTCTTGCTCGTTCTGTCCGTTGTCGCCGCGTGCGGCTGTTCGTCCGGCGGCGAGGGCACCGGTCGGGGCGGGGCTTCGGGCGCGCGGGGTGGGAGCGCTGGCACCGGTGCCACGGGCGGCGGCGGCACGTCGGGCAGCGGCGAGGGTGGCGGCGGCGGCGGGATCGGCGGCACGGGCGGCTCGGCGGCGGGCACGGGCGGCGCAGGCGCCGGGGCGGGAACCGACGGCGTGACCGGCACCGGCGGCGTCGCCGGCGTGGGAACGGGTGGACGCGGCGGTTCTTCAGGGACGGGTGGCCCGGGCGGGCGCGGCGGAAGCGCGGGCGCAACGGGCGGCACCTCCGGTGTCGGCGGCGGGGGCGGGACGGGCCGCGGCGGCGCGGGCGGGACGGGCGGCGCCAGCGCGGGCACGGGCGGCGGGGCGGGCACCGGTGCGGGCGGCGCTGGCGGCGCGGGCGGCTCGACGTCGTCGCGCTGCAACGCCACCACGCCGGCCGCGGGGACGACCTTCGTCGACGCAACCGCGGGCCGCGACACGAACGATGGCGCGACGCCGGCGACGGCCTGGCAGACGCTGACCAAGGTGAACGCGGCGACGTTCCAGCCGGGCAATGCGCTCTGCTTCAAGGCGGGCAGTTCGTGGACCGGCGCCCTGGCACCGAAGGGATCGGGCTCGGCGGCGGCGCCGGTCGTCGTCGACATGTTCGGGACCGGCGCGAAGCCGCGCATCGCGGCCGGCACCAGCGATCTGCAGCCGCTGCTGCTCCAGAACCTGCAGTACTGGGAGGTGAACAACCTCGAGCTGACCAACAACAAGGGCGGCCCAGGCGACTACCGCGGCATCTCCGTGCGCGGCCGCGACGCCGGCGTGCTCAACCACGTCTACATCCGCAACTGCTTCGTCCACGACGTCACCGGCGAGGTCGACTGGATCGGCGGCAGCACCGCCGACAACCAGCCGCCCTGGGTGACGTTCCAGGCCGGCTGGGACGCGTCGAAGCGGACCGGCGGCATCGTCGTCGAGGTCGACTCCGCCAGCGGCACCAAGACCTGGTTCAACGACGTCGTCATCGAGAACAACGTCGTCCAGGACGTGTCGTTCGGCGGCATCATCTTCAAGCAGTTCGACGGCGGCTACGGGTGGGGCGTGCGCGCGTCGAAGACCGACAGCAAGTTCACGCCGCACACCAACATCACCGTGCGCGGCAACTACGTGTCGCAGACCAACACGCAGTACGGCTGCAACGCCTTCTACATCACGGGCGTGCAGCACGCGGTCGTCGAGCGCAACGTCAGCAAGGACGCCGGCACCAGCGCCATCGAGATCTACAACTCCGACGACGTGAAGGTGCAGTACAACGAGACGTTCGGCACCGTGAAGAAGGCCGCCGGAGCGGACTACAACGGCATCGACACCGACCGCGCATCGACCAATACGATCGTCCAGTACAACTACGTCCACGACAACGGCGACGGCATCCTGATCTGCCAGCTGGCGTTCGGCGATTCGATCGTCCGCTACAACCTGCTCGTCAACAACAGCCGCCACGGCATCAACCTGCATTCGGACTCGTCCGCGACGAATCAGACCTACAACAACCTGGTCTTCATCGACGGTCTCAATAGCGCGAACTTGATCGCGACGTCGGGCGACAGCAGTCAACTCGCCGCCAGCTACACGATCCGCAACAACATCCTGCGGTCGTCGCGGTCGGCGGCGATGGTCGTCACCGGCGGCGGCGTCACGTACGCGAACAACCTGTTCTCGGGCATCAGCGCGGTCGGCACCGCGCCCCAGTCGGGCGATCCGATGTTCGTCAACAGCGCCACGCACCCGAGCGGCGGGATGTCGGGCGCGGCGCTGTCGCAGCTGGGCGGCTTCCAGGTGAAGGCCGGCTCGCCCGCCATCGACAACGGCGTGTCGATCAGCGGCAACGGCGGCGTCGATTTCTGGGGCGATACGCTCTACGTGCGCGCCGCCGACATCGGACCCTACGAAGCGCCCTGAGCCACGACGACGCGGGTCAGGAGCTGCGAGAACGTTCCGTGGGGGATTGCGTCGCCGACCTCGTGGGCGTCGATGCAGCTGTAGACGACGGGATCGTCGGCGCGATCGAACAGGTCGAAGGCGAGCATCATGCCGACGTCCGCGCTGTATCCGAATTGATAGAGGACGAGACGTTTCTTCTCGTCGCTGAATTCGAGACTCTCGCTCGTGCCGTAGAAATCGACCGCGCGCAGCTCGTCGGGCTCGTAAAAATTTGGCAGCTGGTACGGCACCTCGGGCCACTCGATCGACACGAACGTTCTGATCGCATGCGAGACGTCGACCAGCTGGCCGGCCGGGTCGACCTTCTCCCAGCTCCTCTTGTTGGTGCCGTCGTAGACGTGGAGACCCGCCAGCAATTCGGCGGTCGCGATCGGTTCGCGCAACGTCGCGCCCAGCCGCGTCAGTTCGCGCGTCACGTTCTCGAGCGTCGTCATGGTGTGGCCCTCATCGTAATGGATCTGAACGCGCCGGCTGTGAGATCCTGGAGATCATGTTGCGTCAATTCGTTGTCGCGATGTTGCTCACCGTCTGGTTCTTTCCGCCGGCCGTGCGAGCGGAGGGCCCGCCCGCGCAGCAGCAACGCCAGCAACCACCGCCGGCGCAAGCCCGCGCCACGACGTCCGGCGGCGTGCTCGGCACGGCTGCCGAGATCGAGCGGCTGGTCGCGCGCGAGCAGCAATCGGGGAATCTGAAGGACTTCGAGGGCGGCGGGCGCGTCAGCATGACGACCACCACGCTGATCATCATCTTGCTGCTGATCATCGTCATCATCTTGATCCTTTGAAGAGCTAACACGTGCGTTGCTGCCGGCCGCTCGCGACGCTGGCGGCCGCGAGCGTGATGCTCGCGGCCTGCCAGACGGGCAGGGGTCGCGTGGTCTCGGAGTTCAGCATCACCCCGCAAGGCGGCTGGTTGTTCGTCGACGGCGTGCCGTTCGTCGCCCAGCGTTCAGAGCGGGACTGCGGTGCGGCCGCGCTGGCGATGGTGCTGCGATATTGGCGCGTCGATGCCGACGTCGACGGCCTCGTGGCGGCGGTGCCCGCCGCGCGCGATCGCGGCCTCAAGGCGGGTGAGCTGCGCGAGCTGGCGCGCGCGCGGGGGCTGGACGCCTTCGTCATCAAAGGAGAGCCCGACCACCTGCTGCAGGAGATCCGAGCGCGCCGCCCCATCATCGTCGGGCTCGCGCAGCGCGCGGGTCGCGAGACGATCGGCCATTACGAGGTCGTGATCGGCTTCAACCACGCGCGGCTCCAGATCCTGACCCTCGACCCCGCGGCGGGATGGCGCGTGAGCAGCTACCAGGACTTCGCGGCGGAGTGGGCGGGCGCGCAGCAGCTCACGCTGATCGTGTTCCGCCGCGCGCGGTGAGCCGGGCCGCCGACATCGGTCGCGACGCCGTCAACTGCACTGCATCGCCTGCCCGGTCGGCCACTCCGGGTGGTTGCGGCAGACGAAGACATAGAGATCGCCAGAGTCGCCGATCATCAGTCCGGTGTCCTCTCTGTGCGTACCCATCGCGGTGTCGGGCGATCCCTCCTCGATCGGCTTCCAGCGATGAAAGGTCGCGCCGTCCCATTCGGTGCTGGCGATGGTGAGGTAGTGCTCCATCGGAGCCTTGCACGCGGGGCAAGGGGGATAGTCCGGATCCTGCACCCAGGCCGGGTAGCCGACCAGCTTGACGCCGTCCGCGGCGCCGCAGGTGACCTGGTAGGCGACGGCGCCGTCGCTGACGTTCTCGGGCGGAAAGAGCTTCTCGCCGAGCGCGGAGAGCTCGGCGTCGGCCTTCAATCGATCCTCCATCTCGGACAGCTCCCACCGATTTGGATAATCGACGATCGCCTCCGGAAACAGCGCGCACTCCCTCGGGACGTAGTTTTCATCTGGTTCCTCGTCCGTCGGGTTCGCCTCGGCTGTCGGTGGCAGCTCCCGGCTTTGCAGCCACCGGACCGCGATCCGCGGTGCGTACTGGTTGCTCTCGTGGTCGTGCGCGCACCAGAGCAGCTGGAAGATGTCCCGCCCTTTCGGGAACGGCGCCCCGGGAACGTCGCCCGCGCGCAGCTGCATCACCGCCGTGTACGGCGCGCCGCCGTGCTCCTCGCACGTCGGCCAGCCCTTCGGGTCGTTGGCAAGGAAAACGCCGCCGATCTTGCTCGCGTCGGCCGGCAGCAGCCCGCGCTGGCGCGGATGCAGGCGGATCGCCGGCTTCGGCTTCAGCTCCGGGAAGTTCTTGCCAAGATCCACCGGCGCCGGCCGGGATGTGAAATGCGTCGGCAGGTACCAGAGCGTGGGATTGGGCGGCCATTCGTTCGCCGCGATCACCGCTTGAAAGTCGGGATCGTTTCGCAGCGAGACGTACTCTTTCGGCGCGCCTTCGGCCAGCGTCGGATCCAGTCGCAACCCCTCGGTCAGGGCGTCCAGCGCCTGCCGCTTGTTCCCGCGTCGAGACGCCGCCACGCCGATGTCGTAGTGAAGCGTCGCAGTGTCCGGCGACTGGTAGACCCAGCGGGTCATCAGGGCCTCCGACTCGTCGTTGCGCCCCTGATCGAGCAGCAGATTCGAGAGCGCCTGCTGCGACGGCCCGTACGAGTCATCGATCGCCAGCGCCTGGCGGAAGGATGCCTCCGCTCCCGCCATGTCCCCAAGCTCTTGCTTCTGAATGAGCCCGCGCGCGTGCGGGAAGGCGCACTCGCCCGGGTGCTGCGCCAGCGCCCCGTCGCAGATCTGGATGCATCTCGCCTTGTCGCCGGCGCCCAATGCCTCGCGCATCAGCGCGAACCACTCGTTCTTGCTGAGGAGCGCCGCCGACGGATAGATCGGCGGCTCGGAGCTCCGCGGTCCAAGCTCGTCGACGCTGACATCGGGAAACAGCGCCACGATCAGTTCCTTCGCCTTCGCGGCACGCGCGTCGCGCTCCAGTCCCGACGCGAAGAGCCGCAGCCAGTCGTGCACGCCGCGCGTCTTCAGCGTCAGATCGAGGAAGCGCTCCAGCGTCAGCCCGGTGGGAATGATCGCGTCCATCGGGTCATTCTCTTGTGGATCCTGTAGGCAGAGCCGGAAGCTGTCGTCGGAGTCGAAGTAGAGCGACGCATAGTTGCGGTCGTCGATGGCGAGGTATTTCAATCGGCGATGGATCGGATAGTGGCCAGCCGCGTCGTCGATGCCTGTCCCGTAGAACTCGATGCCGTTCAGCACGATGCAACCGCCCAGCGCGGGCTGGTCGGGCGAGCGCGGGCGCTCTCCGGGAGCGACCTGCGTCCCCTTGTAGTTCCAGGTGATGCGGCAGCCGTTCATCTCCGCGCAGACCGCCGACCAGAACGGGTCCAGCTTCCCGCCGGGCGCCTTCTTCGTTGCGCGCGCGATCGCGTCGCGAGGCGCGGGCCCGAACAAGTCGGCGTCGACCACTTCGATCTCCGGGTTCGCCTTCAGCTCGGTGAGCAGCGCCTCGAATCGTGCACGGATCCCCGTCATCGTCGTCCTCCAGGTTGGCCGATCATCGTAATGGATCTTGACGGTCCTGGGCTGTCACGGTCGCGTCACGGCCGGGCGATTCGAGCCTGAAACCGGGCTCGTGCTACTGATCTCCAGGAATGCGGGGCGACTCGACCGACGCCGAAGCCGCGCTCAGGCGGCGGACCTGGGCGGCGGCGATCGCGGTGGCCGCGGGCCTTGCGCTGGTGGGCGCGGCGATCTGGGCGCTGCGGCCACGCTCGGTGCCGATCGAGGTGTCGCAGCAGACGACGTACATCACGACGCCGACGCGGGCCGACGGCTGGGTCGATTATCTGGAGGCGGTCGACTGGATGCGGCGGGCCAGCCTGGATGCGGGCGGCACGAACGCTGCCCCCGCGTTGCTGCGCGCGTACGGGCCGGGGCTGTTGCCTCGCGGGGTCGACCGCGCCGCGCTTCTTGCACGGCTGGGTGTCCACGATCTGCCCACCTCGACGACGCTGAAACCGTTGCGCACTGTGACGGCCGGAGAGGGCAGGCCCGGGCCCGAGCTGCCGGCCGAAACGACAGACTGGCTGTGGCACCGCTGCCACACCAAGGGGCACAAACCGCCTTCTCTCGGGCAAATCCGGGAATGGCTCGCTGATTCGCAAGCGGCGTTCTCGAACCTTCGCGAGGCGTCTCGGGCGGCGAGCCTCTACGTCCCGATCGCGCGCGAGCGCGGTCTCGGGCGCGACTTCGCCCGCATCGACCCGCGCGCGCTCGCCGACATCGAAGATGCGTTCCGCTGTCGTGCGGGCGTGGAGCTCTTGCAAGGAGACGTCGCGGCGAGCTGGGACGACATCGATGCGCTCTGGAAGCTGGGGCAGATGGCCGCCCGCTCGGCGGAGCCCGGCGAGTACGTGATCGCCGGGGGGATGTGGGACGCCGCGATGTGGGGAACAGTCGAGATCGCGATGCACCCGGGAGTGGGTGCGGATCGGCTCGCGACGATGCGCGCGGCCGTCGAGGCAGTGAGCTTCGCGCCCGCCACCGAGAGCGCGATGATTCGCCGCTTGCAGGCGCTCGACGCCTACGGCACGCCACGCATCGTTGCGCAGCGGCCGGGGCACGAGTCAGGAACGCCGATGGCCGCGAACGCAGGCGTGGCTCGTGTCCTGATGATGCTGAATGAGCAGTTCGACGCGCTGGATGCGGCGCTGCAGTTCAAGGATCCGCGCCGGCGGCGCGCCCGCGTCGAACAGGTTTGGTTGGCCGCCACCTTCCACGGCGAGGACGAATCTCAAGCCGAGCTCCGAGGGGCGGTGGTGGAAGCCGGCCGGCCGATGCTCGGCACCGAGATCGGCGCGATGTCGTCCCAGCGGTTGACGTCGATCGCGCTGGCGCTGGTGGCGTGGCGTCGTCAGAAGGGCGCCTTCCCGGCGTCGCTGGCCGAGCTGGGCGCGACGCCGAAGGACCCCGGCAGCGGCGAGCCCTTCATCTACAAGCCTGGCGAGCGACAGTTCACCCTCTACGGCATCGGCGACGACGGCCGCGACGAGGGCGGCGCCCCGGGCAACGACGTGGCTGTCACGGCCGAGCTGCCCCCGAGCCTTCCGACGCCCTGACCCTTGCGCGATCGGGGTGCGTCCCTAGTTTTGGGTCTGGGGGTCAGTCATGGTTGAGACGTGGTCTTTGTCGACACCGGACACCGACCCGACCGTGCCCGAGGAGGCCACGGTCGAGCCGCACATTCTGTCGGACGAGGAGGAGGACGAGCGGGCGGCGCGCCGCGAGGAGCAGCAGGAACACTCCACGCGCACGCTTTGGCCGGACGCGGACTACCCGCTGCGCCAGGCCGGCGAGTCCTCGCCCGCTCCGGGCAAGCGCCATCGCTGAGCGATCACAAGTGTTAAGCTCGGCCACGTGATCCCCGCGCCCGTCGCCCACCGCGCGATCTGCGCCCGGTGTCGCAGGCCGACATCCGTCTGCTATTGCGCGCACCTGGTGTCGCTGCCGACGCGAACGCGCGTGCTCCTGCTGCAGCACCCACGCGAGCGACACGTCCCGATCGGCACAGCTCGCCTCGCGCACCTCTGCCTTCCCGATTCGCAGCTGCGCGTCGGCGTCGACTTCGACGACGATCGGGAGGTGCGCGCGGCGCTCGCCGGCGCGGTCGACACGTATCTGCTGTTTCCCGGGCCGCGCGCCATCGATCTGGCGGAGGCGAGGCCGGCCGGCCCGATCACGCTGGTGGTGCTCGACGGAACGTGGTGGCAGGCGCGCAAGCTGCTCAAACGCAACGCCGTTCTGGCCGCGCTGCCGCAGATCCGGTTCACGCCGCCGGTGCCCAGCAACTACCGGATCCGGCGCGAGCCCGCCGATCACTGCGTCGCGACGGTCGAAGCGCTGGCCCAGGTGCTGGGCGCGCTGGAAGGCGATCCTGCCCGCTTCGCGGCGCTGCTGCGGCCGTTCGACGCGATGATCGACACGCAGATCCACTACGCAAAGACCGTCCGCGGCGCGCGGCGGCGCCACGCGCTTCACCGCGCGCGCCACCCGCGCCGCCCCCGGACGCCGGCGCTGCTGCGCGATCGCGCACCCGACGTCGTCTGCCTGCACGGCGAGACCAACGCCTGGCCCGCCCGCGGCTCCGTCGAGCAGCCGGCGGAGATCGTGCACTGGGTCGCGCACCGCGCCCGCACGGGCGAGACCTTCGAGGCGATCATCGCCCCGCGCCGCCCGCTGGCGCCCGCCATCCCGGGTCACATCCGGATCCCGCGCGAGCGCCTCGCGAGCGGCGAAAGCTGGCCGTCGTTCCGCGCCCGCTGGGCGGCCTGGGCGCGTCCCGACGACGTCGTCTGCGCGTGGGGACGCCACCCGCTCGACGCGCTCGAAGCGGAGGGCGTGGCGCTGCCGGCGGCGCGCGTCGACGTGCGCCAGGCGGCGGGGCTGTTCATGGGCGCGCGCCCGGGGTCCGTCGAGGCCTGCTCGGCACGGATGGGCGTCGACATCCCGGCGCCGTTCGCGGTCGGGCGCGGCGGGACGCGCCTGGCGGCGCTGTCCGCGATCGTCGATCGGATGATCGCCGCATGAGCGGCGTGTTGCGACCGATCGGCCGGATCACGTCGGAGCTGACGTCGCTCGCGGACGCGCCGATGCAAGGGTCCGAGGGCGCGCCCGACGCCTGGCTGGAGGTGGACGCGGCGTTCGCGGACGCGCTGGCCGGCATCGCCGTCGGCGACGAGCTGATCGTGATCACCTGGTTTCACCGCGCCAATCGCGCCGTTCTGCAGACGCACCCGCGGTCCGATCCGCGCAACCCGCTGACGGGCGTGTTCGCCACCCGGTCGTCGGATCGGCCAAACCCGCTGGGGCTGCACCCGGTCACGGTGCGCGCCATCGACGGCGCGCGCCTGCGCATCGGACCGATCGAGGCGATCGACGGCACGCCGGTCGTCGACATCAAGCCGGTCCTCCGCTAGCCGCGGCCGCCGAGCGTGTCCATATGAGGGAACTACAGTGTTCGCGCGTCGTGCCCTCCTCATCGGCGCGCTCGTCGCCGGGATGAACGGACCGGCCGGCGCGACCGAGGACGAGAACCGCGAAAAGCCGTGGCGCCTGGCGGCCAGCGTCTATGGATACGTCGTCCCGGACGAGCCGGACTTCGTGATGGCGATCGTGCCGGTCGAGATCGGGCGGTTGCACCTCGAGGGCCGCTACAACTACGAGGCGGTACGCAGCGGCGCCGCGTTCGCCGGCGTGAACGCCGGCTGGGGCAAGGTGCTCGCGTTCCACGTCACGCCGATGATCGGCGGCGTGGTGGGCGACGTCGACGGCCTGGTGCCCGCGCTGCGCCTGACGCTCGCCTGGCGGAAGCTGGATCTCTACAGCGAGTCCGAGGTCGTCATCGATCTCCACGACGCCGGCGCCAGCTTCTTCTACGACTGGTCCGAGCTCGGCGTCTCGCCGATCGCCCGGCTCCGGTTCGGAGCCGCCGCGCAACGGAGCCGCGTCTTCCACACGCCACTCGACATCCAGCGCGGACTGTTCGCGAGCGTCACGATCCGCTTTCTGACCGTGACGCTCTACGAGTTCAACGCCGGCTGGACGACGCCGACCTGGGTCGGCGCCGTCACCGCCAGCTTCTGACCAACTGCTTCTGATCTCGGGTCACACTCAAGTCGGCATCACGACCTGAGTGTTCATCACGCGGAACGAGCTCGGCGTGGTGACGTTCGCGCTCTCCTCCGCGGTCACGATCACCCGGAAGTCCTTGAACGCGGTGCGCGTCTCCAGCTCGCCCTTCAGGTTCTTGTCGACGTTCAGCACGCCGACGTTCTGGGCGTGGCCCGTCTCCGGCTGCAGCCAGACGACGTAGGTCGAGGCCCGCTCGAACACCGTCGCGGGCGTCGCGAGGTGCTCGACCTCGACCTTCACCCGGGTGTTGCCGTCCTTCTCGGGCTTGACCTTCACCTTGCCCTCGGCCGACGGGATCTTCTCGGTCGTGTTCATCGACCAGGTCTGCTCTTTGCTCATCGTCCCGCAACCGGCGAACGCGAGCGCGCCCATCAGCGCTGCCGCCGTCCCCATACGCTTCAGAATGAGAGTTTTCATGTCGCGCTCCTCCCTCCTGAAGGCTGGAGTCCGATCCCGAATCGACAAGCGCGAGCGACCAGGCGTGCTTCGGCGTATCAGCCGTTGTCGCATCGACGTCGGTGGGCCGCGGCCCAACCTTGGACGGCCGGGAGGTCGACCATGGCGAAACCGACAACGCCGGCACCGGCAACGTCCAAGAAACCGAACATCCTGATCATCTGGGGCGACGACATCGGGTGGTTCAACCCGAGCTGTTACAACAGCGGCATCATGGGCTACCGCACGCCCAACATCGATCGCATCGCGACCGAGGGCGCGCGCTTCACCGACTGGTATGGCCAGCAGAGCTGCACGGCCGGCCGGGCGGCGTTCATCACCGGGCAGTCGCCGATCCGCACGGGCCTGACCAAGGTCGGGCTGCCGGGCGCGAAGCTGGGCCTCCAGCCAGAGGATCCGACCATCGCCGATCTGCTGAAGCCGCTCGGCTACGCCACCGGTCAGTTCGGCAAGAATCACCTCGGCGATCGCGACGAGTTCCTGCCGACCGCGCACGGCTTCGACGAGTTCTTCGGCAACCTCTACCACCTGAACGCCGAGCAGGAGCCGGAGAACCCCGACTACCCGAAGGATCCGAACTTCAAGAAGAAGTTCGGGCCGCGCGGCGTGCTGCATTCCTGGGCCCAGCCCGACGGCACGCAGAAGATCGAGAACACCGGGCCGCTGAACACCGAGCGCATGAAGACGGTCGACGAGGAGTTCCTGGCTGCGAGCCTGGAGTTCATCGAGAAGGCGCACGACGACGGCAAGCCGTTCTTCGTCTGGTTCAACTCGACGCGCATGCACGTCTTCACGCACCTCAAGAAGGAGTCGGAGGGCAAGACCGGCCTCGGGGTCTATCCCGACGGGATGGTCGAGCACGACGGCCACGTCGGCGTATTGCTGCACAAGCTGGACGAGCTCGGCATCACGAACGACACGATCGTGATGTACTCGACCGACAACGGCGCCGAGTGCATGAGCTGGCCGGACGGCGGGTCGACGCCGTTCCGCGGCGAGAAGGACACCAACTGGGAAGGCGGCTGGCGCGTGCCGTGCGTGATCCGCTGGCCAGGGATGATCGAGCCCGGAACGGTGTCCAACGAGATCGTCTCGCACACCGACATGCTGCCGACGCTGCTCGCCGTGGCAGGTGAGCCTGACATCGTCGAGAAGCTGAAGAAGGGATACAAGGCCGGCAACAAGACCTTCAAGGTCCACATCGACGGCTACAACATGCTCCCGCTCTTGAAGGACGAGGTGAAGGAGAACCCGCGCAAGGCGTTCCTCTACTGGAGCGACGACGGCGATCTGATGGCGCTGCGTTACGAGAACTGGAAGGTCAGCTTCCAGGAGCAGCGCGCGGAAGGGTTGGCTGTCTGGCAGGAGCCGTTCTCGCCGCTGCGTTTCCCGAAGCTGTTCAACCTGCGCAGCGATCCGTTCGAGCGTGCCGATCACGCCGACGTCTTCTATGGCAAGTGGTTGGCGGACCGCATGTTCATGATGGTCCCCGCGCAGGCCGCGGTCGGCGAGTTCTTGAAGACGTTCGAGCAATTCCCTCCCCGGCAGCGGCCGGCCAGCTTCAGCATCGACCAGGCGCTGGAGAAGGCGCGCCAGAAGCAGGCCCAGCTGGAGACGGCCTCCTCGGGGGCCGCCGGTTCTGTCGCGGCGGCGCACGACGGCTCGCAGGTTGCCGCGCCGTAAACGGCGGCGGGTCTCGTGAGGGCCCGTCGGCGAATTCTGCTGACGATCGGGGCGGCCGCCGTCGTTCTGTCGACGGCGGCGCCCGCGGCGGCGTTCAGCCTGGACGGGCACTTCATCATCGAGGCCGCCGCCTACAAGCGCCTCCTGGCGCTCGCCCGCGTGCCGGAGACCGACGTCTCCGGGCGGCAGCTGCTCGGCGCGCTGATCGCGGGTGGGTTGCTCGTCGAGCCGCCTTGCCTCGATGGCGTCCGCGCCGGCGGCTCGTGCGATGCGAAGGCACGCCGCGAGCAGCCGCTCGCCTTCTGGCCGGCGCTGGGCGCGGGCGCCGCCGATATCATCATCGATCGGCAGCTGAGCGCGGGCGGCCAGTGCCAGCATTTCATGGCCGAGACCGACGACGGTTTCTCGCCGCCGCATCCCCGCTTCGGCGTGCCGACGGCGCTGGTGACGACGGCGTACCGGCGCTGCGTGACGATCCTGGGCATCGTCTTCGACGGCCTGCTGCGCGATCCCGCGCTGGCGCGGACGCGGCTGGTCGGGACCTACGCGCTCATGCACGCGATTCAGGATTCGTTCTCGGCGGCGCACGTCGCGCGCGACGGCGACGGCCGCATCGTCCATCTGCTGTCGTGGACGCTGATCGACTGGCCCAGTTATCTGGCGCACGGGACGATGTCGTTCCCGCCCACCACGCACCACGCGATCCTCGAGCCACGCGACACCGAATATCTGCGCCCGGACGCCGTGACCGCCGACGGGCAGCGCTGCGCCGACATTTACAACCCGTACGCGCTCCCGGAAGAGTGCCTGACACCGCGCGCCCGTGCGGCGGCCGACGCGGTGGTCGACTTTCTCGTGGTGATGTATCGGCTGCGCGCGCGCGCCGCGGCCGCCGGTCGGCCCGCGTCGCTGGCCGCACCCGAGGATCTCGCCCTCTGGCACGAATTCGTCGCGAAACACCTGCCGAGCGCCGCCGACGTCGGGACGCTTGCGCTGCCGACGGTGACGGAGATTGGCAGTCAACGCGCGGACACCTTCATCGGCGCTCAGGCGACGGTCGGTTCCGACGGGTGGGGCGCCGGCGGCTGGGGCGCCCGCTTCTTCTACGGCCCGGCCGTGCCGTTCGCGCTGGCGGCGGTTGCGGGCGCCGGATTCCAGCGCGGCTCCGACGGCAATCACCTGGTCGCGGCGGCGGGCCTGGGCCTCTATCTGCCGCTCGTCCGCCGCTTCTCCATCGGCGTCACGCCGGCCGGCCTCGCCATCGGCTGCAACACGGGCTTTCACGATTGCAACGCGACGTTGTTCGCGACCGTGGGCGAGGTGCTGGTGCCGCTGCCGCACTCGACCTGGCTGGGCATCCAGGGACCACGCTGGTCGTGGAGCGAGCGCGACTTCGGGGGCCCGCTGGTCGGCGTCGCGTTCGGCTGGTCGCACGAAGAGACGCCATCACCCACCGCGATCGCACCGGAGATCGTCGCGGCCTGGGATCCGCCGGCGCCCGCCGAGGTCTCCGGCTACCGCGTCGCCGCGACCAGCTGGCTGTTCTTCGTGTCGACGACCGCGGGCTCCACGTCCGAGAACCGCTGGGTCAGCGGCGGCATCGAGCTCCGCCGCGATCGCGATCGCTGGAACCGTCGCGCCGGGTGGGCGCCGGCGTTGTCGTTCGCGGTCGCGGGCGGCACAACCGACGGCACCGGCGGCGGCACCGCGACCCTCGCGCCCACTCTTCGTTTGTACGTGGTGTCCGATCGATTGTGGCTCGCCGCGGTTCCCGCCGCCGTCCGCGTCGGCGTGTCGTCGACGCGGGACTTCTACGCCGATGTCGCTGGCGCCGCCGCCGCCGGTGTCATCGTCGGACGGCTCGAGCTTTCGGCCGCCTCGCCGCCGCTTTCATATGTGTCGCGCGATCGGTGGCACGCATTGCCAATCTCCGTCCGCCTGGGTTTCCTCTTCCATTGAAGGCCGCGATCAATGCGCACGATCGCCGCCGCACGCCAGAGCTATGTCTCGGGATGCGTGCGGGTTTTTCGCATTCGGTCTCGACCCCACCCATGTCGAACCCAGATTGGTGGGTGGATGGAGGAGAGGGAGCCATGCGTGTAAAGACAATCGGTTGGGTCGTGGGGTCGCTGGGCTTGCTCATCGGGGCGGGAACAGCGTGGGGTAACGAGGAGGGGACGACGTCCACGAGCTCGGACATGCCCACCAAAACGGCGGGCATGGGCGAGTGCAAGGACGCCGGCGTCACCGTTGCATTCAAGACGGGCTCCGCGGAGCTCGACCAGAACGCGCGCGGCGCGCTGGATGGCGTCGCCACCTGGATGAAGGCGGACGAAAAACGGACGCTGAAGTTGGAGGGATTCGCTGACACCACGGGTGATACAGAATCGAACCTGGTGCTGAGCGCGAAGCGCGCCGAAGCCGTGAAGAGCTACCTGATCGAGCACGGCGTCAGTTCCACCAACGTCATCACGGTGGGACGCGGCGAGGAGACCGATCACCTGCCCGCCAACGGGCGAGCGGTGACGTTCCTGGCCTGCATGGGCGCGGGGACGCCGGCTCCGACGGTGGCCGAGGAGACACCTCCGGCTCCGCCGCCCGAGGCGGCGCCGCCGCCGGCGCCCGAGCCGGTCGAAGTCGCACCGGTGACCCCGGTGACGACTCCGCCGCCGCCGCCCTTCTATCTGCGTGGCTTCGGCTTCGCGGTGATGGCGGGCGGTCTGTACCAGGACTTCACCAACAACACCATGCAGAACTCGACGTCGGGTGCTGGTGGATGGAGCGCGCGCTTCATCGCCGGTATGAACTCGATCATCGGCGTCGAGGCTGCGTACGTTGGTGCCGCCAGCCAGGTGCAGGGGCTGGGCGTCACGGCCAACACGCCGTACCTCGTGTCGAACGGCCTGGAAGGTACGGCGCGCCTGAACGTGCCGCTCCGGATGGGCTACCACCTGGTGGAGCCTTACGGCTTCGCGGGGATCGGGTACTCGCACTACACGATCTCTAACTACAACGCGAACGCCCAGCGGCTGTCGAGCTTCACCTCGACCGACAACGTCATGGACGTGCCGGTCGGCGGCGGGCTCGCGTACGCGTACAAGCAGTTCATCGTGGACGCGCGCGCGGGCTGGACGGCGACCTACTACCAGAACATCCTGACCGGCGCGAACTCGAGCGGCACGCTCGACCACTGGAACGTGGGCGGTCAGGTCGGGTTCCGGTTCTAGTCAGCCGGACCGCAGTCTGAACGAATCCTGACACATCGAGCCGGCGGCTCGCCCCACGGGGCGGGCTGCCGGTTTTTTTATCGACCGGTGGAGCAAAGCCGGCGACTTCTCATAACTTGGCGATATTGCAAAAAGAGACCGGCGACTGAAGGTTCCCGGCCTTCGCGCCCATTAAATCTCTGCGCACGGGCGTGGGGCGTTGTCTGCCCGCCTGCGCGATTGGTCCCGGGCTCCTGGCCCGGCGCGGCCGATCTTTCGATGAAACACGGCTCGCGCGAGATCGGCTCACGCGCAGGCGGGAATTCGTATCTGCCTATCCGCGGCTGTGCGGTGCGTCCGCGGTCCGAAAGGAGCCCCTCATGTCCTGGAAGCAACTTCCCTTGTTGACGTTGGCGACGGCGTCGCTGGTTTTTTCGGCGTGCGCTGGCAGCGAGACCGGCCCCGGATCGCCCGGGAACGGAGGAACGACGGGCAGCGCAGGAACGACGGGCAGCGGGGGCACGACCGGCGTCGGCGGGACCACGGGAGTCGGCGGCACGAGCGGCAGCGGGGGCACCATGGGTGTCGCGGGTACGATAGGAAGTGGAGGCAGCGTCGGCCCGGGCGGCAGCGGCGGATCCAGCGGCGGCTCGAGCGCTGCGGGGCGCGGCGGCAACGGCGGGAGTAGCGGCGGTTCGACTGGCACCGGGGGAACCTCGGCGCAGGCG
>DATFXS010000384.1:0-2043 GCA_035315605.1 Polyangia bacterium | reverse complement strand
GAGGCGCAGCCGCTCTTGGCCGGCGGCGAGACGGAGGCGTCGGAGCCGCTGCCGCCACCCGAGCCGCCGCCCGATCCGCCAGCGCCGGCGCCCGAACCGCCACTTCCGCTGTCCTTCGGCGCGGCGTCCGGTGGGGGCGTGCCGGCGTCGGGCGGCTCGCCGCCCGCGTCGTGGGGCGCGGGCGCGGTCGCCGCGCAGAAGTCCTCCGACCACTGGCCGGCGGCGGCGCGGTTGACGCAGTCGTCCTGACAGGTGGCCTTCACGCACGACTGGATCGCAGCGACCTGGTCGTAGTTCATCAGCGCCTGCCAGCTCTGCCCCTCGTCGACCGACGTCCCGACCGCGTAGCCGTCGGCGACGTTGTCGGCGACCACGTACAGCGTCGAGCCGCGCGCCGACAGCGCTCGCACCGAAGGCGGCGTCGGCAGCGCCTGGAAGCTGGCGGCGGCGTCGCCGGAACGGTAGCCGACCTCGTTGAGGCCGACGACGCCCGCGACGACGATCGTCCCGCTCGCGAGCCGCGCGTAGGCCGACAAGATCCCGCCCGGAAACGTCAGCGGCGTCGTGACGGTGAAGCCCGCGGACCCGGTGCCCGCGACCGCCACCGAGAAAGTGTCGCCGGCGGTGCTGTGCGTGCGCAGGAAGACCCGATCGGCGTTGGTCGGATCGACGGCGATGATCCGGATCAGCGTGGTCTTCGCGGGCAGCTTCGCGGACAGGTCCTCGACCTGCCAGCTGCCGCCGCCGTTCGTGGTGCGGGCGAGCTTGGGGGCGAACGCCGTGCCGCTGGTCATCGCCGCGTAGACGGTCATCGGCGCGGAGCGGGCGATCTCGATGCCGGTGATGTTGTCGCCCGTCGCGGCCGTGTAGCGGGCCGCGCCGAAGGTGGCGCCGCCGTCCGACGACTCGAGCACCTCGTAGCTCGCGCCGCCGCCGTCGAGCGGCGTCGCCGCCACCGCCATCACGCGGCTGGCGTTGGTGGGATCCGGGAAGGCGTCGAGCATGGCGGCGCCCGTGGCGGTCCCTCCCGCCAGCGCCCAGCCGCAGCTGTCGTCGTCCGAGAACGCGAGACCCTCGGACGAGATCGTGTAGATGCGGTTGGCCGGAGCGGGGCCCATCTGGTACAGCGACCCGTTGTTGGTCTCGGGACGCTCGCAGCTCCAGACCCAGGTCTGCCCGTCGTCGTCCGACGAGATGATGCCGAAGTTGGTGGCCAGGCGGATCGCGTGCGGCCGCGCGTCGGGCGTCATGATGCTCTGCGAATCCGGGAACGCGCCGTTCGCGCGCGCCGCCGCGGGCGCCAGCAGCACCGCGAACGCAATCGCGAACGCGCCGGTCTTTCGGCAGGGCATCACGTCGCCGATTTCTATCATCGTCGGCCCGGCGCGGCGGCGAGAGCGTTGGGGCGAAGGCCCCCTCTCCCGCCGAGCCTTCGGCTCGTCGGCCTCTCCCCCTTCGGGGGCGAGGCGAAGAAACGGAATCTCCTTCCCCCTCGCCCCGCGAAGCGGGGAGAGGGTTGGGGTGAGGGGCCGGTTCACCGCAGCGGTGGTCGTCCCCGCCGCCGACGCCGGACCACCGCACCGGCGAGCAGAAGGAACCCGGCACCGCCCCACGCTCCGCCCGCACCGGCCGGATCGATTGCGCAAGAGCAACCGCCTGACACCTCGCCCGGACCGCCGGTTCCTGCGCTCCCGGACGTCGAGCTTCCCGCGGCGCCGGTCGGCAGCATGCCTGTCCCGCCCGCGCCGGTCCCGCTGCCGGTCGTGCCGCCGGTGCCGGTTCCGGATCCGGTCGTCCCCGCGCCGCCGCTGGTTCCCGCGGTGCCGGGGCCCACGCTGCCTGCCGCGCCCGTCGTGCCCGCGGAGCCTGTCGTCCCGCCACGGCCGGTCATCACGACGCCGCCTCCTGCGCCGGTGGTGCCCCCGGCGCCGGTCGTGCCGCCGGTCCCCGTCGTCCCGCCGCGACCGGTTCCGCCGGTCCCCGTCGTCCCGCCGCGACCGCCGCTTCCCGTGGTGCCGCCCGCCCCGCCGCGACCGCCAGCCC
>DATFXS010000383.1:0-19976 GCA_035315605.1 Polyangia bacterium | reverse complement strand
CACGGCGGGTAGGGGCGGCACCAGCGGCCGGGGCGGCGGCACGGGCACTGGTGGCGCGACGGGGACCGGTGGCGCGACGGGCACCGGTGGCGCGACGGGCACCGGCGGCTCGGGCGTCGACGGCAGCGTGCTCCCCGATTGCACGGCGACGCTGCCGACCGGGGGCAACACGTACACCGGCACCAACGTCAACGGGATGGCCGACGGCCTCAATTACGGGATCTGGACGAACGGAAGCGGCGGCAGCATCACCGTCTTTCCGAACGCGCGCGCGTTTTCCGCCTCCTGGAACAACAGCATGGATTTCCTGGCCCACGTCGGCCTGGATTTCCCGGGCAACAAGAGCTACACGGCCTACGGAACGGTCACGGCCCAGTTCGTCGAGTCGAAGACGGGAACGTCCGGCGGCTTCTCGTCGATCGGAATGTACGGGTGGATGCACAGCCCCTGCGTCGAGTGGTACATCAACGAAGACTCGTTCAGCAATCTGGCGCCGCGGGGCAGCGTCACCGCCGTCATCGACGGGGCCACGTACTACCTGTACACCAGCACGACGAACGGAACGGGCGGCGCCAACGCCTGCGAGGCCGGACACACGGGCAGCTGGACCAACATCACCAGCACGCGCGCGTCGGGGCACCAGTGCGGGACAGTCACCGTCAGCGATCACTTCGCGGCGTGGGCGAAGCAGGGCTGGAACCTCGGGAGCCTGGCGTCGGTTCACATCAACGTCGAAGTCGGCGGCGGGATGGGAAGCATCCAGTTCCCCGTCGCCGACGTGACGACGACCAGCAAGTGAAATCAGGGCCGCGGTCCGGCGGCCCGGCTCAGTCGCCGGTCGGGTAGAAGAATTCCTCGCGCGTGATCTTGCCGTTTTCGATCGTGAACAGGCCGACCTCGTCCATCGTCGTCCGCTTCCCGGTCGGCTTTTCCGTGACGTCGAAATAGAAGCGCACGGCGAACCGGTTCTCGTTCGGGAATGGCCCCGACACCTCGGCCTTGTGGACGACGTGGCTCTCGCCCCAGCTCTTTCCCTTGGCCTTGATGGCGTCCAGCCCCTTCGCCGTCTTCTCACCGCCGGGCGGCGGTGCCGCTTCCACGCTGACGGCGTTCTTCGAGTACAGCTCTTCGAGACAGGCGTCGAACTTGCCCTGCTGACAGAGCGTCACGTACCTCTTGGCGATCTCCTGCGTGGTCATGGTTCCTCCTTCGTATCGGCCGCCCGGACGTCGGGCGCCAAGCGCACGCAAACGTGGGGCGCGCCGCCGTTTAGGGAAGGGTCTCGAGCGTGATCGGGATGGATTTGGACGCGGGCTGGTTGCTGCCGGCCGCGACGGCCGTCACGGGAACCAGCACGTTCGTCTCCGGATAGTAGGCGGCGGCACACCCGCGTGGGATCTCGTAGGGGACGACCTTGAAGCGCGCCGCCCGCCGGCGCTCCGCACCGAAGTGGCTGACGATGTCGACCAGCTGGTCCGCGGCGAGGTTGCGTTCGCGCATGTCGTCCGCGTTCATGAAGATGACCCGCCGCCCGCCGAAGACGCCGCGATAGCGATCGTTCTCGCCGTAGATCGTCGTGTTGAACTGGTCGTGACTGCGCACGGTGGTCAGCAAGAGGCGCCCGTCGCCGAGGTCGTGCCGCGGAATCGGCGTCACGGTGAAGTGCGCGCGTCCGGACTTCGTCGGGAAGGTCCCCTCGCGCGGCGCGTTGGGCAGGTAGAAGCCGCCCGGCTCGCGCACCCGCTTGTTGTACTGCACGAAGCCCGGGACGACGTGCTCGATGTGCTCGCGGATGCGATCGTAGTTGTCGATCAGCGCCTGCCAGTCGACCGTCGATCGCTTTCCCATCGTCGCGAGCGCCATCCGCCCGACGATCGCCGGCTCGCTCATCAGCTGCTCGGAGGCCGGGGCAAGAACGCCGCGCGACTGATGCACGACGCCGGTGGTGTCCTCGACGGTGACGAACTGCTCGCCCGATGCCTGCACGTCCTTCTCGGTGCGGCCCAGGCAGGGAAGGATCAGCGCCTGCTCACCCGTGATGAGGTGCGCGCGATTCAGCTTGGTCGCGATCTGCACGGTCAGCTTGCACCGCGCGATCGCCTCCGACGTGTAGTGGGTGTCGGGCGTCGCGGACAGGAAGTTGCCGCCCAGCGCCACGAACACTTTCACTTTCCCCACGTGCATCGCCTCGATGGTCTGGACCGTGTCGAAGCCGTGGGCCTCGGGCGGCGAGAAGCCGAACTCTTTTCCGAGCGACTTCAGGAACGCGGGGCTCATCTTCTCCCAGATGCCGACGGTGCGATCGCCCTGCACGTTGCTGTGCCCGCGCACCGGACAGACGCCCGCGCCGCGGCGCCCGATCTGCCCGCGCAGCAGCGCGAAGTTCACGATGCTCTTCACGTTGGCGACGCCGTTGCCGTGCTGAGTGATCCCCATCGCCCAGGCGCAGATCATCCGTTCGGACCGGAGCGCGATGGCCGCGCCCTCGGCGATCTGCTCGCGCGTCACGCCGCTCTCCTTGACGATCGTGTCCCACGCGGTGGCGTCGAGATCGCGCACCAGCGCCTCGAACCCCTCGGTGTGATGGGCGATGAAGTCGTGCGCCAGCAACGTGCCGCCCGCCGCGCGATCCCGCTCCAGCATCTCCTTCATGAGACCCTTGAACAGGGCGACGTCGCCGTTCACGCGCACGGGCAGGAACAGAGACGCGATCTGCGTCCCCGGGCCCAGCATCGACAGCGGCTGCTGCGGGTTCTTGAAGCGGATCATCCCGGTCTCGGGCAGCGGGTTGACGCTGACGATCTTGCAGCCGTTCTTCGCCGCCTTCTCCAGCTCGGTCAGCATGCGCGGGTGGCACGTGCCCGGGTTCTGACCGATGATGAAGATGCAGTCGGCCAGCGCGAAGTCCTCGATCTTCACGGTCGACTTGCCGATGCCGATCGTCTCGTTCAGGCCGAGGCCGCTCGATTCGTGGCACATGTTCGAGCAGTCCGGCAGGTTGTTGGTGCCGAACTGGCGCGCGAACAGGCCGTACATGAACGCCGCCTCGTTGCTGGCGCGCCCCGACGTATAAAACGACGCCTCGTTCGGCGACGCCAGCGCGCCGAGCTCGCCCGCCACCAGCGCGAAGGCGTCCGGCCAGGAGATCGGCTCGTACCGGTCCGCGCCGCGCCGGCGCACCATCGGCTGCGTCAGCCGGCCTTGCTGGTCCATCCATAAATCGCTCTGCTTCAGCAGGTCCGCGATCGTGTGCTGCGCGAAGAACGCGGGCGTGATGCGCGCCCGCATCGCCTCGCTGGCGACGGCCTTCGCGCCGTTCTCGCAGAACTCCGCGGTCTTGCGATCGTCGTCCGGATCGGGCCAGGCGCAGCTCGGACAGTCGAAGCCGTCCTTCTGATTGAGGGCCAGCAGCGTCCGCAGGCTGCGCTTGACGCCCATCTGGCGAACGCCGCGGTTGACGGTCTCCACGATCGACGACAGACCGGCGGCGCTGCGGTCACGCTTTCCGGTCTTCTTCGGGAAGTCATCGGGCGGCGGTTCGGCGCCCGCGACGCCCTTGGCCAGGTGCGCGTCCTTCACGGCGGGCTGGATGTCCGCCTGATTTGGCGCGCTGTTCTCGTCCTGCGGATGGTCGGCCACGCGTCCTCCCAGGGTTGCCCCTGATCAGGGCAAAAAAGCCCACACAATTGTCGGAAGATAACCACACTTCTAGCCACCTATACCCGCAAACCAAAAGGGAGGCGGATCATGGCTGGACTTTTGAGCAGGGAGCGAACCGTCGCCGGTCCGGGGTTCAACCGCTGGTTGATCCCGCCGTGCGCGCTCGCGACCCACCTGTGCATCGGCCAGGCGTACGCGCTGAGCGTGTTCAACCTGCCGCTGACGCGACAGCTGGGCGTCGCGAAGTCGATCGCCGGCGACTGGCGCCTGACCGACCTCGGGTGGATCTTCACCATCGCGATCTTCGTGCTCGGCGCGTCGGCCGCGCTGTTCGGCAAGTGGGTGCAGGCGGTCGGCCCGCGCAAGAGCGGCTTCACCGCCGCCCTCTGCTGGGGCGTCGGGTTCCTGATCGGCGCGCTCGGCATCCGATCCCATCAGCTGTGGCTCGTCTATCTCGGTTACGGCGTGATCGGCGGATGCGGTCTCGGCATCGGCTACATCACGCCGGTGTCGACGTTGATCTCGTGGTTCCCCGACCGGCGCGGAATGTCGACCGGGATGGCGATCATGGGGTTCGGCGGCGGCGCGCTGATCGCTTCGCCGCTGTCTGACTTCCTGATGAGGCACTTCGCGTCGCCGACGTCGACGGGCGTCGTCCAGACCTGGGTGGTGCTGGGCATCGTCTACCTGGTCTTCATGATGGGGGGCGCGTTCGGCTATCGCGTGCCGCCCGAAAGCTGGAGGCCGGCGGGCTGGGTGCCGCCGCCCGAGAAGGCGAAGGTGCTGATCACGCAGCACAACGTGACGCCGGGCGACGCGATCCGGACGCCGCAATTCTGGCTGTTGTGGGTGGTGCTCTGCTTCAACGTCACCGCCGGGATCGGCGTCCTCGGCCAGGCGTCCGCGATGATCCAGGAGGTGTTCAAGGATCGCATCACGCCCAGCGCCGCGGCGGGATTCGTCGGCCTGCTCAGCATCTTCAACATGGCGGGGCGGTTCGGCTGGGCTTCGTTCTCGGACAAGATCGGCCGCAAGCCGACGTACATGGTCTTCTTCGCGCTGGGCACCGCGCTTTACGCGCTGGTGCCGCTGACCGGCAAGGTCGGCAGCGTCGCCCTCTTCGTGGCCTGCTTCTGCATCATCCTCAGCATGTATGGCGGCGGCTTCGCCACCATCCCCGCCTACCTGGCCGACGTGTTCGGCACGAAGTACGTCAGCGCCGTGCACGGCCGGCTGCTGACCGCCTGGTCGGCGGCCGGCGTCCTCGGGCCCGTGCTGGTGAACTACATCCGCCAGTTCCAGATCGATCACGGCATCCCGAAGAACCAGGCCTACAACATCACCATGTACATCATGGCGGTGCTGCTTGTGATCGCCTTCTTCGCCAACCTGGCGGTGAAGCCGGTCGCGGACCGTTACCACGAACACGCGGCCCCGGTTGGCGGGCCGGGCGACCGCCGCGTGCCCGCGTAGATAGAGGAAGGAGCGACGACATGACCACGGAAAGCGCGCGATCGGAGCCGCACCCGAAGAACGGCATCAAGCTGGCGCTGGCCTGGCTGGCCGTGGGCGTGCCGCTGATCTGGGGCGTCGTGATGACGCTGAAGAAGGCGATGGCGCTGTTCGGCTGAAAGATGGCGACGTCGGCCCGATCACTGCCGATCTGGTCGCACGCCGGCGCGCGATTCGTCGAACGACCGGTCGACCGGCGCGGCGATCCGGGCGCCGCGGGCGCGCGTGCCTCCGACCGCGACCTCATCGTCGCGGAGGAGCCGCTGGAGATCCGGATCGGCGGCAAGAGCCTGATCGTCACGATGCGAACGCCCGGCGACGATCTGGATCTGGTGGCGGGGCTGCTGTTCACGGAGGGTGTCATCACGTCGCTGGACGACGTGGCGTCGCTCGCCCATGCCGGGGAGAGTGCCGGCCGAGATCGCGACAACGTCGTCGAGGTCACCGCGGCTCGCGGGCACGTGCTGCAGGCGGCTGCCGCGCGGCGCGTTCTGCGGGCGACCGCCGCCTGCGGGCTGTGTGGGAAAGGGAGCATCGCCGCCGTGCGCCGGCGGATCCGGCGCCTCACCGACGACACGCGCGTTCCGCTCTCGGTGGTGCTTCGATTGCCGGAAGCGATCCGCGCGGCGCAGCCGGTGTTCGCCGCGACCGGCGGCCTGCACGCGGTCGGCCTGTTCACGCCCGCCGGAGCGCTGTGCACCGTGCGCGAGGACGTCGGCCGGCACAACGCCGTCGACAAGGTCATCGGCGCCGAGCTGCGCGCGGGTGCCGTGTCGCTGGCCGGCACGGTGATGCTGCTCTCGGGCCGGGCCGGCTTCGAGCTGGTTCAGAAGGCGGCGCTCGCGCGCGTCCCCGTCCTCTGTTCGGTGTCGGCGCCGTCCGCCCTGGCCGTCGATCTGGCCGAGGAGGTCGGGATGACGCTGGTCGGCTTCGTCCGCGGCGGATCCGCGAACGTCTACACGCACCCGCGCCGGATCGTCTGATAGGCCGCCGACGATCGGCAGAGGTCGCGGTATTCTCGGGGGCCGATGGCGCGCGAGACGCGATACCACGTGGTCAGCCGGATCGCGCGCGGCGGCATGGCGGAGATCTTCCTGGCGCTGCAGAAGGGCGAGCAGGGGTTCCAGAAGCCGGTCGTTCTCAAGCGGATCCTGCCCAGGCTGGCCGCGGATCCGAAGTTCGTGCGGATGTTCGTCGACGAGGCGCACATCGCGTCGACGCTGAACCACAGCAACCTGGTGCAGGTGCTGGACCTCGGGAAGTCGGGCGACCAGTACTTCCTGGTGCTGGAGTTCGTCGACGGCTGGAGCCTGGAGCAGATCCGGCGCCGCGCCCTGGCGGCCAAGCTGAAGCTGACGGTCCCGCTGGCGCTTACGATCGTCGGCGCGCTCTGTCGCGGCCTCGCCTACGTCCACACGCGCGAGCGCAAAGGGAAGCCGCTCGGCATCGTTCATCGCGACGTGACGCCGCAGAACGTCCTCATCAGCCAGCAGGGTGAGGTGAAGCTGGCCGACTTCGGCATCGCCAAGGCCGTCGGAAAGACCGAGAAGTCGTCGACCGGCGTCATCAAGGGAAAGTTCGCGTACATGTCGCCCGAGCAGTCGCAGGCCTTGCCGCTCGATGGGCGCTCCGACCTGTTTTCGGTGGGCACCGTGCTGTACCTGCTGGTCACCGGGCGCAAACCGTTCGACGGGCCGACGGACAGCGACGTCATCATGCAGGTCCGTCGCGCGCGGCCAGACAAGCCGTCGTCGCTGGTGCGCGACCTGAACCCCGACGTCGAGCGGCTGATCAACCGCGCCCTGCGCGCCAATCCCGGCAAGCGCTGGCAGAGCGCCGAGCAGATGGCGGACCGGATCGACGCCATCCTCGTCAAGCTGGGACAGCCGAGCGGACCGGCGCCGCTCAAGCGCTGGCTGGAGACGCTGAGCGCGCGTGACGGCGCCCGACCGCCCGTCCCCGACGCGGCGGCCGCGTCGGATCCCAGCATCGCCGTCGAGCTCGGCAGCCTGGATCTCGAGCTCGAGGAGGTCGCGGCGACGGAGGTCGAGGAAGAGGATCGCGCCGCCGGCGTGGACACGCGCCCGCTTCGGGCGCCCGCCGGCGTGCACAACGCGCCCACGCGCGCGGCCCCGACCGACCAGACGCCAGGCCCCGTGATCCGGTTCAAGCGCTGGACGAGGCGGATGGCCATCCGCGCTGCGCTGGTTCTGGTGATCTTCGCAAGCTTGGGCGCCGGTCTCTATTTCGCGCGGCCTCACCTGCCGGCCTGGGCCAGGCGGCCGATCGACGGCCTGCTGAAGAAGGCCTCAGGCCTCGGGCTCCGGGCCTCAGGCTCGGAGTGACGGTTCAAGAAATGATCGACTGGACGCCGCGCGATCCGGCGCGGTTTCGGGCGGCGCTCGAAGGCGTTCCGCCGCCCGCGCGTGACGCCTGCGTGGATCGGGCATTCGGGCTCGGCGAGCTGCCGCCGGACGGTCCGGCGCTGCCCAGCGGGTGCGTGCCGTACCTGCCCTGTCCGGTCGATGCACTGCTGCGGGTGGTGGAGCACGCGCCCGTTCGCGCCGCGGACGTGTTCGTCGACGTCGGCTCGGGTCTGGGGCGCGCCGCCGCGCTCGTGCACTTGCTGACGGGCGCCCGCGCCGTGGGCCTCGAGGTGCAGCCGGCCTTCGTCGCGGCCGCGCGCGCTCTCGCGACGCGCCTGCGCTTGCCACAGCTGTCGTTCGTGGAGGGCGACGCGCCAGAGCTCGCGGCCGCGTTCGCCGACGGTTCGATCTTCTTCCTCTATTGCCCGTTCAGCGGCGAACGTCTGGACAGGTGTCTCGCCCACCTCGAGCCGATCGCTCGCACCCGAACGATCACGATCTGCTGCGTCGACCTCCCGCTCCCCGCGCGCGATTGGCTGACGCTCGCCTCGGCGCCGTCGCCGCAAATCGCGATTTACCGCAGCACGCCGGCTTCTTTCCGGTGTTCGACTACAGCAGCCTGACCATTTCAGGTTGCACGCAGCGGGCGTGGCCGCGTTAGCTAATATCGAATGGCGATCGATCCTCGTCACGGATTCCTCGCGGGCGGGGGTGAGATGGGGGAGCGCATTCGCGCCATGGATTGGTCGAAGACGCGGCTCGGGCCGACCGACGGCTGGCCGCAGAGCCTGCGCAGCGCCGTCAGCCATCTGCTTCCGTCCAAGGCGCAGATCGTGCTGTTCTGGGGCCCCGATCTCATCACCCTCTACAACGACGCCTATCGACCTTGCCTCGGGAGCAAGCACCCGGCCGCGCTCGGGGTGCCGGTGCGCGAGGTGTGGGCGGAGATCTGGGAGACGACGCTCAAGGCTCTGTTCGATCCGGTGCTTGCAACGGGCGAGGCGTTCTGGGGGCAGGACTGGCCCTTCTTCATCGAGCGCCATGGCTACCTGGAAGAGACGTACTTCGACGTCTCCTACGATCCGGTGCGCGACGAGTCAGGAAACGTCGGCGGCGTCTTCTGCATCGTCAGCGAGACGACCAGGCGTGTGGTCGGCGAGCGCCGGCTGCGCCTGCTCCGCGATCTCGGCGGGATGGGTCAGCACGCGTCGAGCGTCTCGGCCGTGTTCGTCTCGGCGTGCGAGGTCCTGACGCCTTACGCAGAGGATCTCCCCTTCTGCTTGTTCTACGATCGGGCGCGGGACGGCCGCGCCGCAGAGCTCGTCGCCGCATGCGGTATCGAGGCCGATCATCCTGCGGCGCCGGCGCAAATCGGCGTGACGGACGATCGGTCGTGGCCGCTGGTCTCGGCGCTCGAGATCCTGGACGCCGCCGACCTGCCCTGGGTCGGTCTCTTGCGGGCCGGGTGCTGGGCCGAGCCGATCAGGCAGGTCGCGGTGGTGCCGTGCGCGTCGGGCGGGGAGCCGCCGACGTCCTGGCTCGTCGCCGGTGTCAGCCCGCGCCGCCGCGCGGACGAGTCGTACCGCGACTTTCTGCGCGTGGTCGGATCCACTGTCGGGGCGGCCCTGGCGGCGGCCCGGCGATCCGAGGACGAGCGTCGACGCGCCCAGCTGCTGGCCGAGCTCGATCGCGCGAAGACCACGTTCTTCAGCAACGTCAGTCACGAGTTCCGCACGCCCCTCACGCTGATCGCCGGGCCCATCGAAGATCTGCTGCAGGACGCGGACGAACCGCCGGGCGACGCCCAGCGCGAGCGGCTGGAGATCGCGCGCCGGAACACGCGGCGCCTGCAGAAGCTGGTCAACACGCTGCTGGATTTCGCGCGCATCGAGGCAGGCCGCGTACAGGCGAGCTACGTCCCCGTGGACCTCGCCGCGCTGACCGCCGATCTGGCGTCCAGCTTCCGATCCGCGGCGGAGCGGGGCGGGCTGCGGCTGATCGTCGATTGCCCATCGCTGAGCGAGGCCGTCTACGTCGATCGCGAAATGTGGGAAAAGATCGTCCTCAACCTCGTCTCGAACGCGTTCAAGTTCACGCTGGAGGGGAGCATCACGGTCCGGCTGCGCCGCCGCGACGGGCACGCGGTGCTGCAGGTCATCGACACCGGCGCGGGCATCACCGCGTCCGAGCTGCCGCGCATCTTCGAACGCTTCCACCGCGTCGAGGGGACGAAGAGCCGGACGCACGAGGGGACCGGGATCGGCCTCGCGCTGGTGCACGAGCTCGCGAAGATGCACGGCGGCGACGTGCACGCCCAGAGCACCGAGGGGCGCGGCAGCACCTTCGAGGTCGACGTCCCGTTCGGGACGTCGCATCTCGCCCGCGAGCGGATCGGAGCCAAGAGCATGCTGCCGACCACGGCGGTCGGAGCCGACGCGTTCGTGGAGGAGGCGCTGGGCTGGCTGCCCGGTGTGCCGCCCGCCATCCCGGCGCCGGCGCCGGGGCCACGCCCGCGGCTCGTCTGGGCGGATGACAACCGCGACATGCGCGAGTACGTGCAGCGGCTGCTCGCGGGACGATACGAAGTCGAAGCGGTCGCGGACGGAGAGGCGGCGCTGGCTGCTGCCCGCCGGGCCCGGCCCGATCTCGTCCTCTCCGACGTGATGATGCCGGGGCTCGGCGGTCACGAGCTGACCCGCGTCCTGCGCGATGATCCATCCCTGCGCGACGTGGCGATCGTGCTCTTGTCGGCGCGCGCCGGCGAGGAGGCCCGCATCGAGGCGCTCGACGAGGGCGCCGACGACTATGTCGTCAAACCGTTCAGCGCGCGGGAGCTTCTGGCCCGGATCGAGTCGCGGCTGCAGATCGCCCGGCTGCGGAACGATGCCCTCGCCGCCACGCGGGCGGCGGAGTCGGCCCTGCGCGTGTCGGATCGACGCAAGGACGAGTTCATCGCGATGCTGTCCCACGAGCTTCGCAACCCGCTCGCGCCGCTGCGCAACGGCCTCCAGATCTTGCGCATGCAGCACGAGCAGGGGGTCGACGCGAGCCGGACCCACGACATGATGGAGCGGCAGCTCGGCCACCTCGTCAGGCTGGTCGACGACCTGCTGGAGATGACGCGGATCAACCAGGGGACCCTCGAGCTGCGGCGTGAGCGCGTCACGCTCGCCAGCGTGCTGAGCGCCGCCGTGGAGACGAGCGAGCCCCTCATCCGCGAGGCCGGGCATCGCCTGGAGGTCGCGGTGCCTCAGTTCTCCGTCTGGCTGGACGGCGATCCGGTACGCCTCGGTCAGATCGTGTCCAACCTGCTCAACAACGCCGCTCGTTACACCGAACGGGGAGGCCACATCTGGCTGAGCGCCGACTTGCGGCGTGACCACGTCAGTCTGTCGGTGCGTGACAGCGGTATCGGATTCGCACCCGAGGCCGCCGCTGGTTTTTTCGAGCTCTTCCAGCGCGGCTCGGGTTCCAAAGGTCTCGGGATCGGGCTGACCATCGCGCGCCGCCTCGCCGAGATGCATGGCGGGACGATCCGGGCGTCGAGCGAGGGGCCGGGGCGCGGCGCGTGCTTCACGGTCGATCTGCCGGTCGCCGCCGCTCCGGGCCAGCTCGGTCGCCAGCGCGTCTTGATCGTGGACGACAACGAAGACGCCGCCGACAGCCTGGCCATGCTGCTGGAGGCCTCCGATTCGGAGGTGCGGATCGCGCACTCCGGGAAGGAGGCGCTGACGATTTTCGACGAGTTCGCTCCGGCGTTCGTGCTGCTCGACATCGGCATGCCGGACATGGACGGCTACGAGGTGGCCCGCGCGATCAGGCGCCGCCACGCCGAGCGCCACCCGATCCTGGTCGCGTTCACCGGCTGGGGCCAGGAGGCCGACCGGGTCCGCGCGCGCGAAGCCGGCTTCGACCACCACCTCGTGAAGCCGACGGACCTTCGTACGCTGAAGGTCATCCTCGGCGTTGCGCCTGGCGTCCCGCCGTCACTGGCGGACCGTGGGGCGTGACCGCTTTCAAGGCATGACGGTGATCGCGAGCGCGATGCTGGGATCGCTCTGGCTGTAGAGGTAGTAGCCGTCGTCGTAGCCGACGTAGACGTCGGAGCGGGCGTACCAATCCACAGGCCAGGACTCCGGGTACGGGTCGACGATCAGGAACGACGAGCCGCCGTACGAGAAGCGCGGGTACCCTTGATAGATGACGGGCTGGCGGTAGATGCGGAACGGATGCTCCGGCCCGAAGCGCCGCTCGTAGCGTCCGCGCGGAATGTAGTAGCCGCCGTAACCGCCGCGCTGGCCCCAGCCGCGATGCTCGCCGTGCCAGTCGCGCGCGCGGTGGTCCTCCCAGCGGTCGTGGCGTCCCCAGCCGCCCTGGCGCTGCCAGCCATTGCCTTGATGCCACTCGCGCGCTTCGTGGGGCGCGCGCCCGGGAGGCGCGTACATCGGACGCGCGGGCGCGGGGCCGCCGCGCCAGGCTGCGCCGCGCGGCGGGGGAGGCGGCGGCGCCGACCCGCGCCAGGCCGGACCCGGCCCGCGCTGCGGAGCCTGCTGTCCGCCCCAGCCCGGGCCGCGCTGTTGCGGCTGCTGCTGAGGCTGCGGCCCGCGCCACCCCGAGCCGCGCTGTTGCGACTGTTGTTGCGGCTGCTGCTGCGGATGTGGCTGTCCGCCGCCGCCGCCGCCGTGCCATCCGTGCTCGGCCCGCGCCGGCGACGCCAGGCCCATCGCAGTCAGCAATACGCAAAGGCGGAATGTCGTCCGTGACATCATTTCGCGCATCGTTCTACGTAATCACCGACAGACATCACTGTCACGCGCTGTTTTACGCGCCGAAGTGGCTGATGTAGGCGCTTGGCACCCGCCGCGGATCTGTATCGAAGGGCGCTCGCGCTCGTACGATCAAGCATGAAACTGTCCGCGCCAAGACACGTGACCTGGTGGATCGCGCTCATCGCCGGCGGCGTGGGCGTCCTCGAGCACTATCGCGTCGTGCACTTGCCGTTCGTCGGACACTACGCGAGCTTGCTGATCGTGGGCGCCTGGGCGCTCCTGGTCCTGGGGACGCTTCTGAAGGGCCTTTGACGGCGAAATTGTTGACCTGATTTGGAGTCGCGAGCGGACATTAGAAGCTAACCTGACTTAGGAGCCTCTCATGGACGTGAGGAGATGGGGGCGATTGACCGCCCTCCTTTGTACCGTCGCCGTCGACGGATGCAGCAAGAGCGCGCCGACGGATGGATTGCCGGAGTGCATGACGCTGCGTGCGTGCGGCAGCACCACGCCGGCGCCGGCCACCGAGGTCCCGCCGGTCCATCGCAGCACGGCGCAAGCGTGCAGCCCGACCGCAGCGGCAGCGAACCCGGGCTGGCCGTACGATGCCACCGGCACGCCGTGCACCAGCGACGCTCAGTGCACGACCGACGCGGGGCAGACGGGGACCTGCTTGCACGGCGCCTGCACGGTCGACGGGTGCTTGACCGACGACGATTGCGCGGGCGGCGGCGTCTGCGTCTGCTCGTCGCCGGTGCCGAGCAGCGCGGTCCAGAATCGGAACACCTGCACCCACGGGAACTGCCGCGTCGACGCCGATTGCGGCGCGGGCGGTTATTGCGTCCCGAGCGGCGGCGTTTGCGGCCTGGATGGCTTCTTCTGCCACACCCCGGCTGACACCTGCGTCGACGCGGCGAAGGATTGCGGGACGTCGTGCGGGGGCGGCTGCCACTACTTCTCTGACAAGGGGGCGTTCGCCTGCCTCGCGCCGATCTGCGGCGGCTGCTGATCTCACGCGTGGGAGTGGAACAGCCGCGAGCGGATCCGCTGATCGATGACCTCGACGGTGAACGGTTTCACGAAGTGGTCGACGAAACCGGCGGCGCGGGCCCGGCGGACGTCGGACTCCTGTCCGTAGCCCGTCAGCGCGAAGGCTGGGGCCTCGGCGGCCGAGGGCAGGCGGTGAGCCTCGCGCAGGAACTGGTACCCGTCCATGCCGGGCAGCCCGATGTCGGCGATGATCACCTCCGCGCTCTCGCGCCTCAGGATCTCCAGCGCTGACTCGCCGCTGACGGCTGCCGTCACGTCGTATCCGAGCTCGGTGAATGTTTCGGCGAGCAGGCTTCTCGTGTCGTCGTTGTCCTCGACGAGGAGCATCTTGATCCGGTGCGACTTCGCGCCCGCGCAGACCGGGAGAGCCGCGCCGCGCGGCGCATCGCACGGGGGCAGCTCCACGACGAACCGGCTGCCGCGGCCAGGCCCGGCGCTCTCTGCCCAGACGGTTCCTCCGTGCAACTCGGTCAGGGACTTCACCAGCGCCAGGCCGATGCCGAGCCCCGGCGCTCGCCGCGCCTCGATCTGTCCCTGCCTGAACATCTCGAAGATGTCCGGCAGGCGCTCGGCCTCGATGCCGACGCCCGTGTCCTCGACGACCAGCCGGCCCCGGCGGCCGTTGCGGGTCACCGACACCGTCACCAGCCCCTGCTTGGGCGTGAACTTGATGGCGTTGCCGACCAGGTTGATGACGACCTGCTGGATGCGGTCACCGTCGGCGTCGACCCAGAGGTCCGCGTTCGCGCGCACATCGAGGGTGACGTCCGCGCGCGCGGCGTCGGCCTGACACGACTGCACGGCCGCGATCACGGCCTCGTCGAGCCGCACCGGCGCGCGTTTGACGGTCAGCTTTCCACGCACGAGGCGCGACAGATCGAGCAGGTCCTCGACCAGCCGCGCCTGGAGCTTGACGTTGCGTTCGATGACGTCGACCGCCCGGACCAGGCGGCGGTCCTCGACGGGGGTGAGACGCCGCAGGAGGCTGACCCCGGCCTGGATCGCGGCGAGGGGATTGCGCAGCTCGTGGGAGAGCACGGCCAGAAACTGGTCCTTCGCGCTGCTGGCCGCCTGCACCTCGGCAATCAGCCGTTCGCGCTCCAGCACGGCGCGCTTGCGCTCGGTGATGTCGCGAACGGATGCGATCACGCGGCCGCGGCCCTCGCTCTGGAAGGCGCGCAGCGCGACCTCGGACCAGAACAGCGTGCCGTCGGCGCGGCGGCTTCGCCAGTCGAAGACCTGAGGGCCTTCGTGCACGGCCCGGTGGATCCAATCGACCGCCTCGGCTTGCGAGTACGGCGGCTCATCGAGGCTGAGCTTGCCGATCGACAAGCCGGCGGCGTGCGGGCCATCGACGCCGAACATGGCCCGCGCCCGCTCGTTGATGTCGAGGACCTGGCCCGCTTCGTCGTGGATGAAGAGGGCGTCGTTCGTGACGTCGAACAGCTCCCGGTAATTGCGCTCGCTCGCCGCCAGCGCCTTCTCGGCGCGGACCCGTGCGGCGATGTTGATCCCGACGCCCACCAGCATGGGACCTTCGGTCGACTCGACGTGCGCGCCCGAAAACAGGTAAGGCGCGAGCGCCCCGCGCTTGTCGAGGATCTCGCTCTCGACGAAGTCGATCGCGCCCCGCTGCTGCAGGACGGCCCGCGCGGCCGAGACCACCTCGTCCCGCGCCTGGTCGGTGGCCAACCAGGCCTCCATCCGCTTCCCTTGCAGCTCGCTGGCGGAAAATCCCATGGCTTCGGTGTTCTTGTTCCACCGCCGGAGGCGCAGGTCGGCGTCGTACAGATAGAAGAGACCCGGCAACGAGTCGATGAGGCGTTCGGAGAACGCTTTCTCTTCCAGGAGCTTGTCTGCCGCCCGTTTGCGCTCGGTCATGCCGGTCAGCGCGTTGCCGATGATCTTGCAGAGCATGATGTCGCTCTCCGACCAGGCGACCTCCTTCGCGTGGGCGTCCACGCAGATGAAGCCGGACACCTCCCCGGAGAGTCCGCTGGTGGGTACGTGCAGCAGCGACCGGCATCCCGGGTCCGCGCCGTCTACCCAGCGCGCCACCGGACTGTCCGCTGGACACGCCGCCAGCGAGGCGACGCACGCCATCTCGCCCGAGAACAGCGCCCGTTCGATCCAGACGTCGGTCCCGGCCCGGACGTTCTGATACCGCAGCGCCAGGGGCGCGACGCCAGCGCCACACGTCTCGTGGAGACACGTGTAGGTCGTGTGATCGGGCGACGCCACGAAGAAATAGGCGTGGTCGGCGCCCACGAACTCGGAAAGCTCGTGGACGGCCATCGCGATGTGGGCCTTGAACTGGCTCGGCGTGCAGCCCACGCACCGCGCGAGGATGCCGTTGATCAACTCGTCGGCGACCACGCGCCTCTGCAGGGCGACCTCGGCCCGCTTGCGCGCCGTGATGTCACGGACCACCGCGGCCAGGAACCGCGCGCCGCCCACATCGAAGCGGTTCAACCTGACCTCGACGTCGAACTCCGTGCGGTCCAGCCGGCAATGCCGCCATTCGAACCGCTGAGGGTTGCCGTGCAGCGCCTCGGCCACCAGGCGCCGGATCTCGTCCGCCGAGGCGGCTCCGCCGGGCTGGCGAACGGGTGAGAACTCGACCGGCGTCTGCCCAACGATCTGACCGTTGGTCCGGCATCCGAACATGCGCAACGTGGCCGGGTTGCAGTCGACGAAGCGGAGGCCATCCATCAAGAAGATCGCGTCCTCGGCCGTCTCGAACAACGTGTCGAGCAGCGTGCGGATGCGGTCCAACGCCTCGTCGACGATCCCCGGCAGCATGTGCTCGCCCGGACGCGATGCCATCTCGGCCCTCGCAGACTGTTCATCTTGAAGGTGCGGGTGGCGCGGCCGGTAACAAGAGGCCGTACGGTCGAGACAGGACATCGCGCGGCATCGTCGTTGACGTGGGTCGCGACTCGCGCGACCGTCCGGGCATGAGGATCGGATCGGGCACCGGGAAGGCAAATTGGACGTCGCTGACATCGGCGCTGGCGGGGGCCGCACTGTCGTTCGCGGCAGCGGGGTGCGATGGCGGCGGCGGCCCCGGCGGCGCGTGCGGCCCAGCTCCTTGCGGCGGCAACGTCGTCGGGAACTGGACCGGGACCAGCGCCTGCGTCGATCCCGCGGTCCTGAGCGTGGACATCTTGACCCAGCTAAAGGGCGCCTGTCCGGAAGTGTCGCTCGGCGCGGTGAGCATGACATCGACCGGGACGCTCGCGATGGGCGCCGACATGTCCTTCACGGGATCGCTCGCGGTGGACTCGATGATCGACGTCAACTACCCGGCCGCCTGCCTGGGCGGCAAGACCTGCGATGACCTGGCCAGGACACTGCAGACGATCGTCGGCACGCAAGGGATCACCGCAATCACCTGCGCCGGCAGCGGCTCGTGCGTCTGCACGATGGTGCAGAAGATCCCAATCGTGAACGCCAGCGGAACATGGGCCACCGCCGGGATGCAGCTGACGTTCGCGGGGGCGCCGGGGGGAGACGGCCCCTACTGTGTGCAGGGCTCGTCGCTGCACCTCATCGGCCTCGACGCGGCGACCATGACCAAGGTCGCCAACGACATCGTCCTGACCAAGCAGTAGCTCTGGTCGTCAGGGCAGGCCGCACGTGAGGCAGGTCATCGGGCTGTTGTAGTAGCAGGGGGCCTGGTAATTCGGGTCGTGGTATCGCCACCAGACGCCCGGGTGACCATGGTCATCGATGATCGCGGTGACGTCTGTCCGAACGATGGTGCTGTAATGGATCGCCACCGCAGCGGGGGGCGAGGCCAGCACGCCGCCGATCGGGGAGTCCGACGATAGCGCCGTGTCGTCGACGAGCAGGTGGCGGCTGTTGCGGCCGAAGAAGTCCAGGTAACCCGGCTCGGGCCGGATCGCGATCGCGATGCCTGGATCGTCGGGCGCCAGATCGCTGGTGATGGGATTCACGGGAGCCCAGCTGGTCACGCCGGTGTCGAGGCCCCTCATCATGAAGACGGCGCGGGTGTCCCGGACCGCAGCGACCGTCAGCCCGCTGTTGTCGAGCGGCCAGAGCGCGGCTGGCTTGCCCACGAAGATTCCCGGCGGCGAGGGCGGCGGGGGGAGCGCGGTCCAGGCGTTCTGCGTCACGCTGACCGCGCAGTCGTCCGTCGCGTCCGAGCAGGAGAGCCAATAAATGAGCCCGTCGCCCCCGCGCACGAACACGGCGAGCGTGTCTGGGCTCTGCACGGCGAGCGCTGGCGCGGAGGCTGCGCCGACGGACGGCGCGCCAAGCGAGATCCGGTCGCCCCACGTCGTCCCCCGGCGAGCGCGCAGGTAAATCTGGCCATCCTGCTTCGATCGCACGGTGAGAAACAGCGTCGGCGGGCTGGCGAGCCAGGCAAACACGACCGAGGGATCGGCGTCCACGTCGTCCGCGAACGGCATTGTCCATTGGTTCCAGGTCGCCGTTTGAGACGTGAGGAGGTCGCTCCGGGTCGTCGTGTAGATGTGGTCGTCGGTCCCCCGCACGAAGATCTCCGGGTTGGCATAGTCGACCTCCGCGATCTGCGGCGAGCCCGTTGGATCGACGCCCGGCGCCAGCTGATAGTCGCCCTGGTCGGGTGACACCGGCCGGAAAGGCGACCAGGCCCCGTAGGCTCCGAAGAAGAGCTCCGCCAGCGCGGAGATGTCGCCGATCGTAGGCTCGCCAGAACCTTCGTCGGGCTCCTCCGTGCCGCAGATCCCTTCGCTGCGAAGGCCGTTCATCTTCGATTTTCCGTCGAACACGCCGAAGGTGCCGGTGGTGACGGCCGGGAGCCCGGGCGGATTGCCCGGGCCAGCCGCGCAGAGGGGCGGCAGCCCGGCTCCGCCTGACGCACACCAGACGACCGGATCGAAACCCATGTAGCGATCGCGATCGGCTCGCTGGTACGTGTGCGACAGGCCGAGCGCGTGACCCCACTGGTGAGCAATCCGGTGCGGCGACACGCGGCCGCCGCTGTCAGCCGGCATCGGCAAGCGCGGCTCCGGGTCGTCCGGGTTCTGGAGGCCGTCCTCGTCGCCGGGGACGACGTCGATGAACTTGCCGGTGCACAGCGTGTCGCAGTCTTTCAACGTCACGAACCCGTCGCTGACCCGGCCCCAGGCGGCGGCGCCCGCCCGGATGGCGGCGCGGTAGCTGTCCGAGAACTTGTTGTCGGGATCCAGGATTCGATAGTTCACGAGCAGCTGATTCATGATGCCGTACTGCGAGAGGCGGCCGCCGCAGTAGGTCTGCTCGCAACGTGTGCCCGCGTCGGCATCGGCAGGACAGGCGTTGACCAGCGAGGTCGGGCACATGCGCGGCGTAGGCACGTCACCGCCGGCGTCGTTCGTTCCCGCGCTGCCGCTGGTGCTGCCGCCGCCGGTGCCGCCGCCGCCGGTCCCGCTGCCACCCTTGGCCGATCCGCAGCGCTTGGCGCGGCAGACATCGCCCGGGAGGCAGTCGGCGTCGACGTTGCAGCTGGTCTTGCTCGAGATGTCGACCTTGCAGGCCGCGAGCAGAGCGCAGCCGGCGGCGAGCCTGAGCAGGACGCTCATCGGTGCCGGCTCACGAAGTAGGAGATGACGGCGCACGCGACGCCCGACGCCGCGAACGTCCAGGTCAGGGCGGTGTCGACCGTGTAGCGATCGTTCGCGTCCATGGCCGCGTGCGGGGTGGCGGCGCCGTTGACGTCCTGGTACGCGCCCCACGACAGCGCGCCGAACACGGCGGAAGAGACGAGCAGCGCCGCTGCCGAGCCCCTGAGCGTCCAGACCACCGCTCGCTTCTTCGGTGAGGTCTCCAGCGTGGGCAACGCAGGATCTTCTGATGGATGCTGCGCCGGGCGTAGCGTCGTCAGGCCGTCCGCGTCGCTGCTGCGCGTGCCGCCGACGGGCGCCACCGCCGCTGACGCGGGTCTGCTCTCGAGGCAGGTCTGCATCTCGGCCACCCGGCGCTCCAGCGACGGCTTCAACGGTGTCTCGGGGACCGCGCCCAGATAGCGCTGGTAGTAGTCCCTGGCGTGCTCGCAGTCTCCCTTCAGCCGGTACGCCTGCGCGACGTTGAACAGCAGACCCGGATTGTTCGACAGCGCAAACGCCCCCATGAAGGATTCAATCGCCGCGTCGAACTCACCGTGTTGGTACTGGCGCAGCGCCTGGTCGGACAGGTCGCGCGCGGTCAGCGTCAGATCCTGCCCCGCGCCCGGAGCGGCCGCGGCGGCGCGGCGACCGTGCCCGGCGCCGACCAGCAGGACGCTCGCGAGAAGCCAGGCTCTGGAATTTTTTCGCCGTCTCACCGTGGTTCCCGGAACGGGTCGATGGCCTCATCCGTGTCCGCGATCGAACCTCTGGAAGGCGCGGCGCTGGGCGCGCCTGTTTCCGCCGCCGGACCGCGGGGAGGGGCGTCGGGGTTCGTTTCGAGGTGGGTGAGCGATCGGGGCCGCGCGCGCTTGGTACGAGCGGCGCGATCCGTCTTGCCGGGCGGCACGGGCTCGGCCGCGAGAATCGACGGCGCGGGCTCGATCGATTTCTCTCCGACCGGCGCGGCGACCGGCTGAGCGGCCGGCGACGGAGCCGGCGACGCCGGGGCCGTCACGGCCACCGGC
>DATFXS010000382.1:0-3779 GCA_035315605.1 Polyangia bacterium | reverse complement strand
CGCGGTCATGTGCGCGGGGCTGTTCCCGCTCATCCACATGGGGCGGACGTGGGACTGCTTCTTCATCTTCCCGTACTTCCCGAACCAGCGCGGGCCGCTGTGGGTGAACTTCCGCTCGCCGCTGGTGTGGGACGTGTTCGCCATCAGCACCTACTTCACGATCTCGCTGGTGTTCTGGTTCCTGGGCATGGTGCCGGACCTGGCCACGCTGCGCGACCGGGCCAAGGGCGGCATCAAGAAGATCGTCTTCCGCATCCTGTCGCTCGGCTGGAACGGCTCGACGCGCACCTGGATGCGCTACGAGATGGCGAGCCTGATCCTGGCCGGCCTGGCCACGCCGCTGGTGCTGTCGGTGCACTCGATCGTGAGCACCGACTTCGCGACCTCGCTGGTCCCCGGCTGGCACACGACGATCTTCCCGCCCTACTTCGTGGCCGGCGCGATCTACTCGGGCTTCGGGATGGTGCTGACGCTCTTGATCATCACGCGCCAGACCATGAACCTGCAGCGCTACATCACCAAGCGCCACCTCGAGTCGATGGCCAAGGTCATTCTCCTGACCGGATCGATCGTCGGCTACGCCTACGCGACGGAGTTCTTCAGCGCCTGGTACGGCAGCAACATCGGCGAGCGCTTCCACTTCCTGAACCGCGCCACCGGGCCCTACGCCTTCGGCTTCTACTTCATGGTCTTCTGCAACGTGGTGGTGCCGCACTTCTTCTGGACCAAGAAGGCGCGCCAGAGCATCCCGCTCCTGTTCGTGGCGTCGATCCTCATCAACATCGGCATGTGGTTCGAGCGCTTCGTCATCATCGTGGTCGGCCTGCACCGCAACTTCCTGCCGTCGGCCTGGGGGATGTTCGTCCCGACCAAGGTCGACATCGGGATCCTGGTGGGCAGCTTCGGCCTCTTCTTCACGCTGTTCCTGCTGTTCATCCGGGCGCTCCCGATGATCGCGATGTGGGAGATCAAGGGGGTTTCCCATGACTGAGCGGTACATGGTCGGCAGCTTCGCCGAGCCGGGCCCGCTCCTGTCGGCGGTGGCGACGTTGCGGCGCGCGGGCGTCGCGATCCACGACGTGTTCGCCCCCTACCCGGTTCACGGTCTGGATCAGGCGATGGGGATCCGGCGGTCGCGGCTGCCGTGGGTCACCTTGCTGGCGGGGCTGACGGGCCTGACCTTCGCGCTGGCGTTCCAGTACTACACGGCGGTGTTCGACTGGCCGCTGGACGTCGGCGGCAAGCCGGAGAACTCGACGCTCGCGTTCGTGCCGATCTGCTTCGAGCTGACCGTCCTCATCGGCGGGCTCGGGACCGCGGGTGCGTTCTTCCTGCGGGCGCGGCTGTTCCCCGGCAAGCGCGAGCAGCTGCCCGTGCTCGGCGTGACGAACAACGTCTTCGCCATCGTCACGCACGTTCCGCGCGAGAGCAACGACGGCGACCTGGCCCGCCGGATCATGCTCGAGCACGGCGCCGACGAGATCGAGGAACGGGAGGGGACGTCGTGAGGCCCGCGCGTCTCGCAATCCTCCTGCCGATCGCCTTCGGCCTCGGCTGCGGCGCGAGCGGCAACGAGCGCGCCCGCGAGTACTTTCCTGACATGGCGCGCGGGCCCGCCTACAAGGCGTTCGCGCCCAATGCCGCCACGCGGAGCGGCCTGACGCTGCAGGCGCCGGTCCCGGGCACGATCGCGCGCGGCCACCTGGCGTACCAGTTCCACTACGGCCCGGGCGAAGAGGAAGCGGCCCGCGCGGGTCGTGAGCTGACGAACCCGCTCGCGCCGACCTCCGCGACGCTGGAAGACGGGCGGTCGCTCTACACGACCTACTGCCTGGTCTGCCACGGCGCGGCCGGCAAGGGCGACGGCCCGCTGGTCGTCGCCGGCAAGATCCCGACGCCGCCCGCCTACACCTCCGAGCGGGTCGCGGTGTTCCCGCCGGGCCGCATCTTCCACGTCGTCACGATGGGGACGCAGGACGCGACCGGCAAACAGAAGATGCCGTCGTACGCCGCGCAGCTGACGCCGGGCGAGCGCTGGAAGGTGGTCGGCTACGTGGCCGCCCGGCTGCAAAGGAGCACCGCCCCATGACCGCGGACCGGTTCTGGCCCAACGTGCTGCTCGACGGCTTCTACGCGCTGACGCTGTGTGTTTCGGCGATGTTCTTCATCGCGACGCAGCGGGCGACCAGCGCGCGCTGGTCGGCGGGCCTGCGCCGCGTGCCCGAGGCGTTCCTGGGCGCGCTCCCGGTGTTCGTGCTCTTGATGATCCCGGTCATCGCGCTGCCGGGCGCGCGCGAGACGCTCTACTGCTGGAGCCGCGCCGGCGGCCTCAGCGGCGCGTGCGGGAACATCGCCACCCTCGGCGGCAAACCGCAATTTCTGAATGCGTCGTTCGTCTACGGACGGATCGCCGTCGTGTTCCTGATCTGGATCCTGTTCGCGCGCGCCTTCCGCCGCGCCTCGCTGGCGCAAGATCGGATGGGCGCGACCCCGGGCGCCGGCCTCCGCCTTCACCAGCGGCTCGACCGGCTGGGCGCGGCGTTCGTCGTCGTGTTCGCCCTGACGATCACGGGCGCCGCCTACGACTGGCTCGCGTCGCTGGACCCCAGCTGGGCGAGCACGATGTTCGCGGTCTACATCTTCGCGGGGGTGTTCGTGGGCGGGATCGCCGCGGTGACGCTGGCGACCATCTTGCTGGCGCGCCGCGAGCCGCTGCGCGCGGTCGTGCGTGAGGCGCAGCTGCACGACCTGGGCAAGATGCTGTTCGCGTTCTCGATCTTCTGGACGTACATCTGGGTCTGCCAGTACCTGCTGATCTGGTACGGGAACATCCCCGAGGAGATCGGCCACTTCATGTCGCGGACGAACGGCGGCTGGCTGCCCCTGTTCGTCGCCAACGTGCTGGTGAACTTCGTGGTGCCGTTCCTCGGCCTCATGTCGGTGCGCGCCAAGACCGACCCGCGCCGCCTCGCGACGATCGCCGTCGTCGTGCTGTGCGGGCGCTGGCTCGACCTCTATCTCGTGATCATGCCCGCTGTCTGGAAGGAGCCGCACTTCGGGCTTCTCGAGCCGCTGATCGCGTTCGGCTTCGGCGCGCTGCTCGTGCTGCTCGTCCGCCATCACGCCGCGCGCGCGCCGCTGGTTCCGCTTCACGACCCGGTGCTGGCCGCCGACGCGGCCGCCGCCCACCCCGTCCTGAGGAGGCACACCGCATGACCCGCGAAGAATATGTCGGCGGCGGCCGCCGCGCGAACGCCATCAAGGCGGCTGTGCTGATCTTGACGGCGCTGGGCGCGATCGCCTTCGTGTCGCGCCAGCAAGACGCGGCGACCGACATCCCCAACCGGATCCCGGAGGCGGCGCCCTACCTGACCAGCGAGGCGCAGGTCTTCCCGCCGCCCTACGAGGAGTACTGGGCGACGCAGAACCATGCCGGCCAGTGCGCCAGCTGCCACCGCCGGATCTTCGACGAGTGGAACGGATCGATGATGTCGAACTCGTGGCGCGACCCGGTCTGGCGCGCGGCGTTCCTGCTGCTCTCGCGCGCCGTATCGACCAACGGCGAGTGCGGCACGCCGACGCCGCCCGACGGGACCCCCAAGGCGACACACAACCCGTTCGCGCTGCCCGGCCAGTGCGCGTCGTCGTTCGACATCGGCACCAGCAAGTTCACGGTGTCGCGCCCGGGATCGCTGCTCGACGCGTTCTGCTCGCGGTGTCACATGCCGACCAACTACGTCGACAACGTCCCGCTGCGCAACGTGAAGCTCGACGCAACG
>DATFXS010000381.1:0-20367 GCA_035315605.1 Polyangia bacterium | reverse complement strand
CCCGCCAGTACGAAGCCGGCGCGCCCGAGCGCGCGGCCGATCTCGGCGGCGGTCAGGGCGGTGCGGAAGCCGGGGATCGCCTCCAGCTTGTCGAGCGTGCCGCCGGTGTGGCCGAGCGCGCGGCCCGCGATCATCGGCACCGTCAGCCCGCACGCCGCGGCCAGCGGCGCCAGCGCGAGGGAGATCTTGTCGCCCACCCCGCCCGTCGAGTGCTTGTCGACCGGCGTACCCAGGCGGTCCCAGCGCAGCCGCTCGCCGGAGTCGATCATCGCCTCGGTCCAGACGCCGAGCTCGCGCGTGGTCATGCCGCGCCAGACGATCGCCATCAGCAGCGCCGACAGCTGGTAGTCGGGGATGTCGCCGCGCGCCGCCCCCGCGATCACCGCCCGGATCTCACCGTCGTCGAGCGCGCGCCCGTCGCGTTTCGCCGCGATCAGCGACGGCACGGGGAGCGGGGCGCGTTTCATCCCGCTGCCGGCGCCGAACCGCGCAGCGCCGCCAGGAAGCTTTCGCCGTGCGCCAGCGCCGCGACGCCCAGGCCCTCGGCGATGGTCTGGCCGAGATCGCTGAACGACGCGCGCGTTCCCAGGCGCGCCGGTCGGACCGACGGGCCGAAGGCCAGCAGCGGCACCTGCTCGCGGGTGTGGTCGGTCCCGGGCGTGGTCGGGTCGTTGCCGTGGTCGGCGGTGATGAACGCCACGTCGTCGGGGCGCAGGGCCGCTTCGAACGACGGCAGCCAGGCGTCCAGCTCGACGAGCGCGCGCACGAAGCCGCTCGCGTCGTTGCGGTGGCCGTACAGCATGTCGAAGTCGACCAGGTTGACGAACAGCAGGCCGCGGTCCAGCGTCGCCAGCGCCTCCAGGGTCAGGTGCAGGCCGTCGCGGTTCCCCTCGCTGTGCATCGTGAACGTCAGGCCGCGCCCCGCGAAGATGTCTGAGATCTTGCCGATGCCGACGACCGACTGGCCGGCGTCGCGCAGGTGGTCGAGCAGCGTCGGTGCCGGCGGCACCAGCGAAAAATCGCGCCGGTTGTAGGTGCGCCGGAACGCGCCCGGCGTACCGACGAACGGACGGGCGATGACGCGGCCGATCTGGTGGCGGTCGGCGATGGCGCGCGCCGCCTCGCAGATCCGGTACAGCTCGGGCAGGGGCACGGTCTCCTCGTGGGCCGCGATCTGCAGGACCGAATCGGCCGACGTGTACAGGATCAGATCCCCGGTCGCCATATGTTTGGCGCCGAGCTCGTCGATGATCGCCGTTCCGGACGCAGGCTTGTTGCCGAGCAGGCCACGCCCGGCCGCCGTCGCGAGCGGCGCCGTGATCTCGCGCGGGAAGCCGTTCGGGAACGTCGCCATCGCGAGCGTCGTCACCAGGCCCGCCATCTCCCAGTGGCCGGTGATGGTGTCCTTGCCCGCCGACGCCTCGCGCATGACGCCCCAGGCGGCGCGCGGCGCGGCCGCCTCGCGCACCCCGGCGATCGCGGTCAGGTTGCCGAGGCCCAGCGCCTGCAGGTGCGGCAGCGCCAGCCCGCCGACCGCGCGCGCCAGGTTGCCGAGCGTGTCCGCCCCCGCGTCGCCGTAGTCCGCCGCATCCGGCGCGCCGCCGCACCCGACGCCGTCGGCGACAATGATGATCGCGCGCTTGAGCCCGCTCACGGTCTCAGGATACATCGGGCGGCGGGGTCGTGGTCGTCGTCGAGGCGCGAAGCGACCACCGCGCTACCGCCGCGGTCGGCATCGCAGATCTCACCGGTCAAACGCGACGTTCGCACACACGCGCAGGCCAACCGTATGATCCCGGGTCGCGGCAAATATCGGATCGCGATTAGAAGTGCGGAGACTGAGCTCTCCTTGATAGAAACTCCCGCCGCGTACGACAAATTGACCCCGATCAAGGATCGACGTCGCAATTTCCCAAACATTGCCACTCAGGTCATCGACCAAGAATGGACTCCGAGATCCGGGATGGCTCCCGACTTCATCGGGCCCCAAGCCATCGCTCTTGCGCCCGTAGGTCACGTCAAAGTTCGCGTCGTCCGCTGAAATAGTGTTCCCGGCGGGGAATTCGCGAGCATCCGCCCCCCGCGCCGCCCGTTCCAGCTCGCCCTCGGTGCACAACCGTGCACCGGGCACGCGGCCAGACTTGTTCAGCCAATCAACGAACAGAAGCGCGTCGGTCGGAGAAACGCCCGTGACAGGTTGGTGCATCCAATCTTGAGAGACGCGCCTTGTTCTGCCACTAAACTTGAGTGGTTCACCTTGCCTGGCGTGGAATGTTTGATCGGTCGCGCTAAATGCGATCTCCCACCCATCGCGAGTCTTCTTCACGTCGATGGAACCACTCTTCTCATCCTTGTTACCGTGCGGGCGCCGCAAATTCTGCTCATGACGGGGCAGCGTATCCAGGAAAGCAATCCACTCCGCGATCGTCACCTCGTAATCAGATATCAAGAACGCCGGCAAATGCATCGCATGCAATGGAACCGTTAACAGAAATGCGGTCCTGATCTCTTCATTTCCCGACCCGAACATGAAGCGTCCTTCCGGGATGTAAACGAAGCCTTCTGGGACCGCGGAACGAGAAGGCACATTAACCACAGTCTGCAGATGCTCGGCGGCTGTCAGTGCAACAGGATATTGGAAACCAACCCGCGACCCGGTTTCCTCGAAAGTTACGCGGTAAGAACCGGCGTCGAGGGTCAAGTCCAGCGGCGTCTTGCCGACCGATCGGGCCGGTCCTTTGAGCCGGAAGGTGACGGGATCGTAGCTCTCTATCCGCGCGGTGAGTCCGGATGGCGATGTATCGAGACGAAGTCGCGCCGGCGCGGTGAGGCGGTGCATGCGCGCTCCACCTTCGTCGTAGAGCTTCAATTGACGAAGTCCCGCGTCACGTTCCGCAGGCGTTCGGCCGTCAATCGTGATGGAATCGACGAACGCGTCGGCGATCCGGTTCTTCAGATCTCGGCGGGGCGTCAGCGTGATGGCCGCTTCAAGCTGCTGGATGGCCTGCTGGTAGTCAGCATCGGCGGTCTTGGCTGCGGCCAGGCTCTGAGCCCAGAGCCCCTCGCCGTCGTCGCGCTGATAGTTATCGAACGCAGCGAACGCGCGAGAGCGCAGCGACTTCGCCTCTCTGTTCTTCGAATCGGCTTCCGCAAGCGAGCTATCGGCAGCGCTGACGTGCTCCGCCACCTGCTTTTCGATCTCCTGTCGTTTGGAAACGATCGCGTGGCGAACAGCGATCGTGCCGACGATCGCCGCCGCCGAAACCGCAACGATGCCAATCCGGCGGCGCAGGTGGGCGACCGGATCGTTCTCCAACGCGCCCAGCAGATCGGCAATCTTCGCATACCGCTGGTCGGGACCGCCTCGAAGGCCGCGCAGTAGACACCGCCTCACCCACGTCGGGACGTCGCTGGTCTTCGGCGCTGGCCTAACCTTCTCCGAAGTGACCGCATCCGCGAGGCTGATCAGCGTCTTTCCGGCGAACGGGCGCTCGCCGTACAGCGCCTCGTAGAGGGCAACGCAGAACGAGAACTGATCCGTTCGGGCATCGATCTCCTTCCCGAGGAACTGCTCGGGAGCCATGTACGCGGGCGTACCGGTCAGCGCGCCGGTGCGAGTCAGGGCGGCAAGCGCGGTCTGGGCGACGGGCAAAGCTGCGGCATCGTCCTCGTTCCCCGTAGCCTCAATCGATCCCGTTATCGACTGATCGAGCGCGCCGCTTGTCAGCCGGACGAGGCCGAAGTCCACGACCTTCGGGACGCCGCTCTTATCGATGAGGACGTTGTCGGGCTTGAAGTCGCGGTGGATGAGGCCCTCGGCGTGCGCGCCGGCGAGGCCCCTGCCGACCTCGATAAACATCCTGACAATTTCGCGCCACGGCCGCTTTTTCGCGTCGACCCAGTCGCGCAACGTGCCACCGCTCAGGAACTCCATCGCCAGGAACACCTGGGAGCCGTGCACGCCGACGTCGTGAATCGCGCCGACGTTCGGGTGAGAGAGCTTCGCCATCGCCTTCGCCTCGCGCACCAGCCGTTCCCGGTGGCGGGTCGAGTCACCCTTTCCCTGCTCAGGGCGCAGGATCTTGATCGCGATCTTCCGATCGAGCTCCGGATCGTAGGCGGCGTAGACGACGCCCATCGCGCCCGCGCCGAGCTGCTTGAGCACCACGTAGCGGCCGAGCATGTCGGCCTTCTTCAAGGCATTGACGCCGCTCGCGCTCAGCATTCGGGCGCCCTCGCCCGCATCCAGCTCGCGCGTTGAAGCCTCGGGAGAAGATTCGGCCGCCGGTTGAACGAAGAGCGAACTTCGGCTGCCTCCTCCATTCTCCCGCGACTCGGCCATCGGTCCCCCTTACGCACCGGATGCCCGTGTGTTGCCGTCGAGGTGCGTTTTGTAGCCTACGTCGGCTACCGTCTGAAAGTGAAACTTTGTTTACGGGGTCGATGATCCTTCCGTGGCGAATGCCGCGTCTGCGTCTGGCGACGGCTCGACGGCGCTGGCCGAGGAGAGAGGGTGGCGGGACTATCGCCGGATCGAGTTTCGGCGGCGCAGCCTGGTCACGAGCACGGCGCCGAGGGCCAACAGCGCGAGCGCGAGCAGCAGGGGCGCGTGCGACGCGCGCGGCAGCGCCGCGACCGACGTCGTCGCAGCCAGCTTGAAGATCGTGTTGCCGGCGGCGGTGTAAAGCTCGCCGGCGGAGTCTTGCCCGAACGTCGTCAGGAATGCGGCACCGCTCACGAGGGGCTGGACCGTCCAGACGTTGGGTGACGTCTCGCGCAGCGTCCGGATGCTGCCCGTGCAGTAGTCGCCGAACACGTAACGGCCGACGAGGTCGGCGACGGCGCTGCCGCGGTAAAAATAGCCGCCCGTGATCGAGCAGTCGCCGGTGTCGTGCGTGTAGGTGTGGATCGGAAACGTGAACGAAGGGCTGTTGCAGATCGGCGTGCCGGCCGCGCACCCGTCCATGCTGAGGCAGGTGTTCCCCTCCATCACCTTCCAGCCGAAGTTCTGGCCGGCAGCGGCCGCGGCGCGATGGAGGTCCACCTCCTCCACGGCGTTCTGGCCGACGTCGCCGATGAAGAGGTCGCCGTTCGATCGATCGAACGAGAACCGCCACGGGTTTCGCAGGCCCAGCGCCCAGATCTCGTCGCGGATCTGATCGGCGGGATCGTTCGGCGCCAGGAACGGATTGCTGGACGGGATGCCGTAGAAGGGCGCCTGGTTGAGGTTCTGCCGCACGTCGAGGCGCAGCAGCTTGCCGAACAGGCTCTGTCCATTTTGTGCGAAGCAGTTCGGATCGTTCGCGCCGCCGCCGTCGCCGATGCCGGCGTAAAGGAAGCCGTCGGGACCGACTTGAAGCTGGCCCCCGTTGTGATTGTTCAGCGGGTGAGGGATGTCGAGCAGCGTGGCGGCGCTGTTCTGATCCGCAATGTTGGGGTCGCTGGTGACGTGGTAACGCTCGATCGTCACGTCGCCGACGGTGTTCGTGTAGTAGACGTAGAAGAAGCCGTTGGTCGCATAGTCGGGATGGAACGCGACCGAGAACATTCCGCGCTCGCCGGACAGGTCGACGACCTTGCCGGTGAGGTCCAGGAAGGGGAACGGCTGGAACGTCGAGGTGGTGCGGTTGAAGATCAGGATGCGGCCGGCGCGCTCGACGATGAACAGGCGCTGGTCGCCGTTGTTCGTGATGTACGTGGGCTGATTGGCGGTCGCGATCGGAACCAGATTGACGGCCGCGGACGCGGCGGCGGGGGCGAGCAGCAAGAGGCCCGCGGCGAACGCGGTGGCCGGCTTCGACATCCGCCCGTTTTCCGCCCGGACCGCCGCGGCTTGTATGACGATCGGGAAAACTCTACGCAACGCCGCGAACAGATCTGGTCCCCTCGCCCCGCGAAGCGGGGAGAGGGAGAAAAGAATGAATCCGCGTCGCGGCGAGGGAGAAAGGAAACCTAGTCGCCCCAGCCGGGCTCGGGATCGTCGGCGTAGTTCTCGAACCGGGTGTACTCCTTGATGAAGGTCATCTTCACCGTGCCGGTGCCGCCGTTGCGGTGCTTGCCGATGATGATCTCGGCGACCGCGGTCGGCGCCGCCGCGTCCGGTGTGTCGCCCGCCGCCATGTCCTCGCGGTGGATGAACAGCACCAGGTCGGCGTCCTGCTCGATGCTGCCCGATTCGCGCAGGTCCGACAGGCGCGGCTTGCCCTCCCGCTTCTCCACCTCGCGGTTCAGCTGCGAGATGGCGATGATCGGGATCTTCAGGTCCTTGGCGAGCGCCTTGAGACCGCGCGAGATGTCGGCGATCTCTTGCTGGCGGTTGTCGTCGCGCCGGTTGACGCCGCCGCGCGCCAGCTGCAGGTAGTCGACGACGATCAGCCCGAGCGGCGGGGCAGGCGGGTGGCCGTCGCTGATCGGGGGCGGCGGCGGGAAGTAGCGCGGATCGGCGCGGAAGCGGCGCGCCTTGGCGCGGATCTCCATGATCGAGATCGCCGACGAATCGTCGATCAGGATCGGCGCCGACGCGAGCCGGCCCGACGCCGGGTGGATCTTGTTCTTCCAGTCGGCGTATTCCAGGAACCCGCGCTTGATGCGCGACGAATCGATGCGCGCCTCGCCGGCCAGCATGCGCTCCATCAGCTCGTACTTCGACATCTCCAGCGAGAACAGCAGGCACGGGATCTTGTGGTGCAGCGCCGCGTGCATCGCGACGTTGACGGCCCACGACGTCTTGCCGCCGCCCGGGCGCGCGGCGACGATGATCAGGTTCTCGCGCTGCAGGCCGGCCGTGTATTCGTCCAGCTTGGTGAACCCGGTGGGCACGCCCGTCACCGCGCGCCGTTCGGCCGTGCGCACCTCGAGGTTGTGCAGAACCTCCTCCATCAGGTCGCCCGTCGCGGCGTAGGTCTCGCGGCGGTTTTGCTGGGCGACCTTGAAGATCTTCGTCTCCGCCTCGTCGAGGAACGTCTCGAACTCGCCGAAGTCGCCCTGGGCGCTGGACTGCACCTCGGCGCAGGTCGCGATCAGCCGCCGCAGCGTCGCCTTCTGGCGCACGATCCGCGCGTAGTGCAGCACGTTCTCGGCCGTCGGCACGGCGTTCGCCAGGTCGTTCAGGTAGCTCTGGCCGCCGTCGAGGCGGGCGAGCATGCCGTGCGTCTTCAGCTCGTCGGCGACGGCGATGACGTCGAGGGGCTGGCGGCGCTTGTCGATCGCCACCATCGCCTCGTAGATCTCGCGGTGGGCGGGCAGGAAGAAATCGTCGGTGGCGAGGTTGGTGGCGACCTCGTCGAACGCGGCCGGCTTGATGAACACCGACCCCAGCACCGACTTCTCGGCTTCGAGGTTGTGCGGCGGCGTCCGCCCCGCCGCCGCCGCGTTCGAGCTGACGACCTCGAGCACCGACATCGCGCGCGATTCTACGCCTGCCGCGCGCGAGCGGCGATCGAATCGCGCGAGCTATTCTTCTTTTTTGACGACCGACAGTTTGATCGTCGCGTTCACGCCACGACCGAGCTTCACGGGAACCTCGAAGTCGCCGAGCGCCTTGATCGGCTCGTCGAGGTGAAGCTTCTTCGAGTCGACGACGATGCCCTGTTCGCGCAGCGCCTCGGCGATGTCGCGGGTCGTGACCGATCCGTAGAGCTTGTCCTCCTCGCCGGTCGCGCGCGCGATCGACACCGACACCCGCGACAGCTTGTCCGCCTCGGCCTGCGCCGTCTTGGCCAGCTTCGCCGTGCGCGCCGCGATGACGCGCTTCTCGTGCTCGACGCGCGCGATGTCGCCGGCCGTCGCCTTGATCGCCAGTCCGCGCGGCAGCAAGTAGTTGCGCGCGTAGCCCGGCTTGACGTTGACTACCTCGCCCGACTTGCCGAGGTTATCGAGGTCGTCTCTCAGGATGACTTGCATGGCCTAGGCTCCCGTCACGGCGAACGGCATCAGCGCGATCATCCGGGCGCGGTTGACGGCCGTCGAGATCTCGCGCTGGTGCTTGGCGCAGTTGCCGGTCAGCCGCCGCGGCACCAGCTTGCCGCGATCGGTGATGAAGTACTTCAAGAGCGACGCGTCCTTGTAGTCGATCTTGATGGCCTCGTCCGCGCAGAACTTGCACATCTTGCGGCGTCCGACCGGCCGCTTCTTGTCGCGGTCCCCGCGGTCGCCCTTCGCGTCTCCAGCTGCATCGGCGGTCATGACTTAGTCCTTTCCTCCGCGGCGCGACGGCTCGTCGACCCCGCCGAACACCGCTTCCTCGAAGTCGAACGCGCCCTCTTCCTCGTCGAAAGGCGAGCGGACGTTGGCCTGGCCGGTCGCGATCTCTTCCTCGTCCGGTCCGGGCGTGGCGGCCTTGGTGAACGCCTCCTCGGTGAACTCGGAGGTGCGGGCGGCCGGATCGACGTTCTCGGCGATCTTGACCGAGTAGTAGCGGATGACCGAATCGGTCAGGCGCAGGTTGCGCTCGACCTCTTCCAGGAGGCCGGCGGTTCCGAGGTACGAGAAGAACAGGTAGATGCCCTTGAGCTGCTTCTTCACCTCGTAGGCGAGCTTGCGCTTGCCCCAGTTGTCGATCTTCAGCAGCGTGCCGCCGCCCGATTCGATGACGCCGCGGACCTTCTGGTTGACCTGCGCGATGACGTCGCTGGTGCTATCCGGGCGCAGGATGTAGATGGTCTCGTATTCGCGCTTGCGGCCCGCCATGTCACGGGCGGATCCGACACGTTGCTGCGTCGGTGCGGTGGCGGGCGCGGGTGGGGTCGCGCCTGCGCGCGGGGGTTCGGTTCCGGTCGTGCTCATGTTGTCTCCCTCTGGACGAAAGGCCCGTGTTTCCACGGACAAGGAGGTGGTGCTTTCGAAGGGCGCGTGTCTACCACGCCTCCTTCCTGTTGGCTACCTCGGCTTGCCGTTGAACCGATTCATGGCGGTGGTCAGGCCGTCGCCGGCGATCGCCTCGACCGCGTCGGCGGCGCGGCCGACCAGCTCGGGCAGGACCGCCGCCTCGGCGCGCGAAAAATCGGACAGCACGTACGCAGCCGGATCGCGACCGGGGGCGGGGCGGCCGATTCCGACCCGCACCCGCGCGAATCCGGGATCGCCCAGCGCCGAGATGATCGACTTGACGCCGTTGTGGCCGCCCGGGCCGCCGCCCGCGCCCAGCTTCATGCGCTCGAACGGCAGATCCAGCTCGTCGTGGACGACGATGACGTCGGGGACGCCGACCTTCCAGAACCCGGCGACGCGCGCCACCGCCTGGCCGCTGACGTTCATGAACTCCATCGGCTTGCAGAGCAGCAGGCGCGCCCCCGCCAGGGTGACCTCCGAAATCTCGGCGCCGAACTTCTCGCGCGCGGCCGCGGCGCGCCCGCGGCGGGCGAGCTCGTCGGCCACCATGAACCCGAGGTTGTGCCGGTTGCCGGCGTATTGATCGCCCGGGTTACCCAGCCCGACTATCAGGTGCACGCGGGGACCCCCTCTCCCTGACCCTCTCCCCCAAGGGGGAGAGGGAATTCAGATCCTCCCCGCCTATTACTTCTTCTTGCCGCCGCCCTCTTTCTTCTCGCCGCCGGCAGCCGGAGCCGCCGCTGCGCCGGGCGCCGCACCGGGCGCCGCGCCACCGGCAGCCGGAGCCGCCGCGCCTTCCGCCGGCACCGCGCCTTCGACCGGCGCCGCCGCGGTCTCTTCGACCTTCTCGGCCTTGGGCGCGACGACGGACGCGATGGCTTCCTTCGCGTCCAGCGCGACGCGCACGCCTTCGCCCAGCTTCAGGTCGCTGACGTGCAGCGCGTCGCCGATGTCCAGCGCCGACACGTCGACCTCCAGCTTGGTCGGAATCGCGGCCGGCTTGGCCGCGATCGGGACCAGGTGCATGCTCTGGTGCAGGTTGCCGCCGTTGGTGACGCCGACCGGTTTGCCCGTCAGCACCAGCGGAACGGTCACGCGGACCTCGGCGTTCAGGTCGACGGCCAGGAAGTCGACGTGGACCAGCCGCCGGGACAGCGGGTTGATCTGCGCGTCGCGCACCATCGCGGTCACCTCTTCCGACTTGCCCGCGTCGCGCACCGTCAGCTTCAGCACCGTGTTGCGGCGCTTGTCCTTGTCGAGCGAGCCGATCAGCTCTTTCTCGTTGAACGTGACGGCGATCGGCTCGCGCTTGCGCCCGTAGAGCACGCCCGGCACCTGCCCCGACTGGCGGACCCGGCGGGCGTGCCCCTTGCTGGCGGCTGACCTGACATCGACGTTGACCTTTGCGAACTCCATGACCCTGGTTCCTTTCTCGTACCTTGCCTAGATGAAGAGCGAGCTGATTGAATCGCCGTGGTGGATGCGCTTGACCGCCTCGCCGAGCAGGCGGGCGACGGACAGCACCTTGATCTTCGGGCAGGCGCGCACCTCGGGCCGGACCCCGATCGTGTCGGTGATCAGCAGCTCCTGAAGCGGCGACGCCGTGATGCGCTCGATCGCCGGGGGCGACAGCACGCCGTGGGTCGCGCACGCCTGCACCGATCGCGCGCCCTGGGCCATCACCGCCTGCGCGGCCGCGCACAGCGTGCCGGCCGTGTCGACCATGTCGTCGACGATGATGGCGTCGCGGCCCCGGACATCGCCGATGATGTTGACCACCTCGCTGACGTTGGGCGCGGGCCGGCGCTTGTCGATGATGGCCAGGCTGGTGCCGAGGCGCTTCGAGTAGGCGCGCGCGCGTTCGACGCCGCCTGCGTCCGGCGACACGATCACCGCTTCGTGGTTGAAGCGCAGCTTGAGGTCGTCCATCAGCACGGGCATCGCGTAAAGGTGATCGACCGGGATGTTGAAGAAGCCCTGGATCTGACCGGCGTGCAGATCGATCGAGACGACGCGGTCGACGCCGGCGGCGGTGATCAGATCCGCCACCAGGCGCGCGGAGATCGGCGTGCGCGGCTTGCTCTTGCGGTCCTGGCGCGCGTAGCCGAAGTACGGGATGCAGGCGATGATTGAACCGGCCGACGCGCGCCGGAGCGCATCGATCATCACGAGCAGCTCCATCAGGTTGTCGTTGGCGGGCGCGCAGGTCGGCTGGACGACGAAGCAGTTCACGCCGCGCACGTTCTCGTTGATCTCGACGTAGACCTCGCCGTCCGCGAAGCGGGTCACTTCAGCCTTGCCGAGCGGCGTTTCGACGTAGCGGCAGATGGCCTGGGCGAGGTCGCGGTTCGCGTTACCACTGAATATCGTTAACGCTTTGAGCATTTTCGCGGGGTCCTGGACCCCGGGGAGGCGCGAATCCTGCCACCCGCCCGGGGAGCCGTCAATCGCCGTCTGGCGGGACACGCATCACGGGGGCGACGCCCGTGTAACCGATCGGCAATCGATCGCCTCCAATCGGTGTCGATAGGGGCATGACGAAGTTCGACGGACCGACGCTCAACCGCAGGAAGCTCCTCCGCCTGGCCGGCGGTTCGGTGGGGCTGGCGGTCGTCGGGGCGGGATGCGGCAGTCCGACCGGGTCGCCCCCGACGGGGCCGGTCAGCGCGGGCAACATCTCGGCGCTCGGCGTCGGAGCGATGCTGGTGATGTCCAATGTCGTGGTGGCGCGCGACGCCAACGGCGTCTACGCCATGTCCGGCGTCTGCACGCACGCCGGGTGTCTACTTGGCGACGGGGCCCGGACCATCGTGAGCGGCCTCAGCTGCCCCTGTCACGGCTCGACCTTCGACGGGGACGGCAACGTGACGGGCGGCCCGGCGCGCGCTCCGCTGCAGCACTATCAGGTGATCATCGCCGCCGACGGCAGCATCACCGTCGATGGGAGCCAGCCGGTCGGGGCGAGCACGCGCACGCCCGCCGGCTAGCGGCTGCTGGCGGGACATAAAGAAAGGGCGGCGCCACCCCTGACGCCGCCCCTTCCATGTGTTGCTCGGACGGTAGGGTTCGCTTACAGCGAGCTCAGGAAGAGCAGCAGGTCGTTCCGCTGCGCGGAGCTCGCCGTGCTGAAGGCGCTGGCCGCCGCCGCGCCCTGGCCGGAGTGCGCCGCGATGGCCGCCGCGTTGTCGGAGGTCCGGGCGTCGTGCAGCTTGCCGTTGCGGAAGTGGAGACCCCACAGCGGCGCCGTGCGCATCTGGCGGGTGATCGCCACCGCGTCGCCGTCGTTGCCGATGCCGTCGCCGAGCGACCCCATGTCATGCTTGAGGAAGTCGGAGAACGGCTGGAACGACACGCTGCGGCCGTTGATCGTGACCGTGAAGGTCGTGTTCACGTGGCAGCCGTTGCAGCCCTCGCGGTTGAACTCGGTCAGGCCGCGGCCGTTGCTGTTGTCGATGGCCCGGGGCGGAGCGGCGAGGGCGCGCATGAAGAACGCGAAGTTCGCCACGTCGTCCTGGACCTCGGTGAGGCCGCCCGCGCAGTTGTTGGTCTCCGCGGCCTGGTCGTCGTCGACGCCCGGCTTCATGTCGTCGGGGCAGCCGTTGATGACCGCGTTGGTCGGCGCGCGGTTGGCGCGGTTCTCGGTCGCGAAGTCGCGGACCACCGTGCCGCCGGCGCAGCTCGTCGTGGTGATGCCCATCTCGTTGAGGTAGGCGTCAGCCGCGAAGTCCGCGACGCTGGCGTGGACGTTCTTCCAGCCGAAGCGGTTCACTCGCGACGAGCCGCGCGTGAAGGTGCCGCTCGTCAGGTGGACGGTGTCGCTGGTCACGACGCCGCGGATCGACGACGGCTGCGCCGACGCGATTCCCGAGATCGTTCCGTCGGGGATCAGCTCGACCAGACCGGCGCCGAACGTCGGCGTCGTCATGCGGCCCGCGAAGATCGTCGCGCCCGCCGGCGGATTGTTGTCGGTGCCCGACTGGCAGTTCACGCCCGGACTCGGGTTGTACCCGCCGATGCCGAACAGCTGGCGCAGCGAACCACCCGTGGCGCCGAGGCCGTTGAACACGCCGTTGGTGAGCGTCCCGTAACGCCGCTCTATCTGCTGGCCGGCGCCGCCGAGAGCTCCGTTGGCGTGGCAGACGCCGCAGCTCCGTTCATTGAATATCGGTCCCAGACCGTCGCCCTGGACCTCGGTCTGTCCGAAGTTCGCCTTGGCAGCGGCGAACGTGGTTGCGTTGACGCCGGGAAGCGCGTCGCCGAGAGCGTAGCTTTCGGTTCCGGTCGTATCACTGATGAGGTCGTGGCAACCCGCCGCTGCCAGGGGCAGCACCAGCATCGCCGCGAGCGCGAATATGGATCGTGTCATTGGTCTCCTCCGTTTTCGAGACGTCAGAGCCTTGGTGGGGGGGATTTCATCGTGAAACGCGCAGACCAAGGCCTCCAACGATGTTCTCAAGAGTCGTCAAGCAATGGTTCCATCAGGCACACAATCGGTAATTGTGTAGGTCCTGTAAAAATAGAGGTTTGGTGGTGGGTAGTCCCCCACCCATTGTCACCGCTTCACCTCGTCATTTACGGTGACGACAACGTTGATTTGGTAATGGCGAATGCTGTTTGTAAACAACGTTGCAAATGATTAAACGGACGGATCAATCAACGGAGCGGCGTGACAACACGCCGCTCCGCCGGCAACGCAGATGCGCAGTCGTTCGAGCGCCGACTACAGCGTGTTCAGGTACGCGATCAGATCGCTCTTCTGGGCGCTGCTGAGGGCGTTGAACGCCTGACCGGCCGGCGTCCCCTGTCCATTCGTGCCGGCGTTGTGCGCCGAGATCGCCGTGGCGATGTCGGTGGTGCGGCCGTCGTGCAGCTTGCCGTTGCGCGACCGCAGGCCCCACAGCGGCGCGGTCCGCATCCGGCGCGTGACCGCCACCGAGTCGCCCGCGTTGCCGATGCCGTCGCCCAGCGTCCCCATGTCGTGCACGAGGAAGTCGGAGAACGGGTGGAAGCGGACGCCGGCGGGGACGCCGCCCGCGGAGGTCGACACGAAGATGTCGGCGTCGTCGCGGTGGCACGAGGCACACTGCAGGCTCGCCGAGTTGAACAGCGTTCGGCCGCGATCCGCAGCCGAGCCGGCCGTGATCGCGACCTGGGGCGGCGGCGCCAGGTGCGACATGAAAAACGCGAACGCGGCGACATCCGACTGAATGCCGGTCACGCCGCCGGCGCAGTTGTTGAAGTCCTCGGTGGCGGCGTCCTCGTCCGTGCCCGGGACGGCGTCGTCGGGGCAGCCATTGATGATGGCGTTGGTCGGCGCGCGGTTGGCGCGGTTCTCCGTCGCGAAGGCGCTGACGCGCGTGCCGCGGAAGCAGTGGCTGGTGGTGATGCCCATCTCGTTCAGATAGGCGTCGGCCGAGAACTGCACCAGGTTCGGGACGCCGCCCTTCCAGCCGAAGCGGCCGACGCGCGTGCTGCCGATGCTCTGCGACGAATCTGCCGGGTTGGGCAACACCGTCGATACGCGGTTGGCGGTGCCGCGCACGCCGGAGGGCTCGCGGCTGGCCAGCGTGTCGAACGCCGAATCGGGCAGCGAATCGACCAGGCCGAGGCCGAAGGTCGGCGTGGTCAGCCGGCCCGCGAAGATCGTCGCGCCCGGGGCCGGGTTGGCGTCCGTGCCCGAGTTGCAGTTCAGGCCGCCGACGTTGAACCCGCCCAGGCCGAACAGCTGCCGCAGCGATCCGCCGGTGTTGGCGAGCGGATCGAAAACGCCGTTGGTCAGCGTGCCGTACCGCCGCTCGATCTGTTGACCGGCCCCGCCGAGCGCGCCGTTCTGGTGGCAGGTGCCGCAGCCACGTTCATTGAAGATGGGCCCCAGACCGTCGGCCGCGTTCTCCGAGGTGGCGAAGGCGGTCTTGCCCGCGCTGAACTGGGCGGCGTTGGTGCCGGCCAGCGCGTCACCGAGCGCGAAGCTCGCGCTCGAGCTCGCATCATCTTTCATGTCGCCGCACGACGTGACGACGAGCGGCAGAGCCAACATCGGCGCCAGAACGATTGCGCGTTTCATCATCGTCTCCTCGTTTGAAGGAAGGAAATGGTCCGATGCACCGCGCGTGACTGCCCCCTGGGGCGGTGCGAAAGGACACGGGAAGATTGGGGACCGCGGCCTTCGGACGCTTTCTGCTCCGGGCATTAGTCGCCCGCGCGCGGATCCAGCAGGCACGGAAAAAGTAACGTTTCCTTCAAATCCTTCCGCGCACTTGCCGGGGGGGACTGTCCCCACACTCTGGGGACGCGCCGACCACCTCGCTCAGAGGTCGGCGGCGGCGAGGCAGAACTTCATGTTGCTGCCGTCGACGATCTTCAGCGACTTGCGTGCGTCGGCCGGAACCGCGGTTTCGAGCGTCGAGAATCGGCTCTGCTCGACCAGAAAGAACGCGCGGTGGCCGCGGTGTTTTTCCATCCACGATTTGAGGTTCTCGAAGTTGCGATCGCCGAGGAAGATGGTCCGCTCTTCCTTCGGACCTTCATAGATCTCGTTCTGCGTGTAGAAGTTCTCGCCGCGCCAGTACATCTGCCAGACCAGCAGGTGCTCGTCCGGCGACCGTCGCATCTTGTAGTAATTCGCGATCAGCCCCTTCTGCGTCCAGTAGGGCGTCGTCCGCCGCATGTAAGAGTCGAGCAGGAAGATCGTGAACCCGACCGCCACCAGGCAGAGCGAGACCGCCGCGTAACGCTGGACGCGCCGCCAGCCGAGCGCCAGCATCGCCAGCGCCACCAGCACGCCGAACACGATCAGCGGCGCGCGAAAGTCGAGCGCGGGCGGCCAGGGCCGTCCCCCCGGCGTGTTGATGTAGTCGTACGAGAAGAGCCAGATGAACCGCTGCGCGTTCTTCGGGGCGCCCGCCAGGTCGGCCGTCACGAGCGCCAGCAGAGGGATGCCGACGACGGCGGCCGCCGCCCCGGCGCGCGCGTCGCGGCGCGTGACGATGTCGTCGAGGAAGCAGCCGATCGCGATCGCGAGACCCGGCAGGGCGGGAAGAATGTAGTGGTGGAACTTCGTGACCGACATCGACACGACCGCGTAGCAGGCGACGAACCAGATCGCCCCGAACCAGAAGATCCCCTGACGCCGCGCTTCGGCCGCCGCCGCCTCGCCGCCGGCGGCGGTCGCGATGCTGGCCCGCCGCACGCGGCGCATGACGGCGGCGCCGAGCGCGGCCGGCGCGATCGCGATCCAGGGCAGCACGCCGTAGGCGAGCTCGCGCACGAAGTACTCGAAGCTGCCCCGGTCGCCGTGCCGGCCGACCACCAGCCGGCGCCAGTGGTTGTCGCCGTAGAGCTCGTCCCAGAAGGCGCGGCCATGGCGCACCAGCATCGCGTGGTGCCACGGGATCACCACCACCGCGCAGGTGATGAACGCCAGCAGGATCGCGAAACCGATCTGGGCCCGATTGAGCCGCCGCCAGTTCCAGGTGAATGCGAGGAAACAGAGGAACGCCAGCACCGGCAGACCGAGCCCCGCGATCCCCTTGGCCAGCGTCGCCAACCCGCACAGCGTCGCCGCGATGTTGAGGTAGAGCGGCGCCTTGTACCGGACGCGGATGATCAGCGCGAAGAACGCGATGAAGCCCGCGATGTACGGCAGCATCACCACCACGCCGGGAATGACGAGACGGCTGTTCTTCCCGATCGAGATCGACCATTCCAGCTGCAGCGAATCGATCACCAGCTGCGGCAGCGTCACCACCACGAACAGGCCGGCCGCGATGTAGAAGAGCGGGTGGTCCGGCCACTGGACCTTTCGGCCGCCGAGGCGTGCCTCGCGCCGCCGCAGCGGCGTGTCGTCGTCGTCGAACAAGGCCATCGCGCCCAGCGCCAGCGCCATCGTCATCGGCCCGACGAACGCCATGTCCGTCATCGCCTGGCGCGCGACCAGCGCGTAAAGCGGGCAGGTCGCGGTGACGACCGCCGCCATGATGCCGGCGCGCCGGCTGACGAAGCGCGACACGCATAGATAGATGGCGTAGATGCCGAGCACGCCGAACAGGCAGAACGGCAGGCGCGTCGCCCACTCGGCCCGCGTCGACAGCGCCATCGTGCCGGGCGCCGGATGCCCCAGCCCGAACGCCTTCATCGACAGGCTCATGATCCAGAACGACAGCACCGGCTTCGACCAGAAGTGATCGGGGTCGATGGGCGCGCCGGGCCACCACAAGCTGATGTAGTCGCCGCGCACCAGCATCTGCCGCGCGACCTCGGCGTAATGCGTCTCCCACGGATCGTGCAGGCCGTACGAACCGGCCAGCGGAATGTAGAGCAAAAGGCCGAACAGGATGACGAGCGCGGTGACCCGGCGCTCGCTCAGGCTGTTCAGCGATGGGAAGGGCATGGCGGGGGGAGGGGCGCGATGCTATTCGGCCCGCGGGTGTCGCGCAATCAAAACGCAGGTTTACGCGCACGAGCTCGGCCACGCGCTATCATCCGCGCCGCCGTGGCCGCCAAGCTCTCGCATGCCGACGCGCGTGGTCGGGCGCGCATGGTCGACGTCGCCGCGAAGCCGGAGACGCTGCGCGAGGCCGCCGCCTCGGCCGAGGTCGTCATGCAGCCCGCGACGCTGCGTCTGGTCGAGCGCGCGGTCGGGGCGCGCGGCAAGGGCGACGTGCTCGCGGTCGCGCGCCTCGCGGGCCTGATGGCGGCCAAGCGCACGGCTGACCTGATCCCGCTCTGCCACCCGGTCCGGCTGGTCGGCTGCGACGTCGAGCTTCGCCCCGACCGCCGGCTGCCCGGCGTGCGGATCGCCGCGCGCGCGCGGGCTTTCGACCGTACCGGCGTCGAGATGGAGGCGATGGTCGCGGCAGCGGTCGCCGCGCTGACGGTCTATGACATGGTCAAGGGCGCGGAGCGCGGCGTCGAGATCCGCGCCGTCCGCCTCGACGAGAAACGGGGCGGAAAGTCGGGGATCTGGTTACGCCGGTCGCGCTCGAAACCTATAGACATTGGTCGGTCATCTAAATAAACAAAAACCAAGGAACTTCCGCTCATGCCGCTTCCCTCCCGCACCAAGGTCGCCATCATCGGCTCCGGCCCGGCCGGCTACACCGCGGCGATTTACACCGCCCGCGCCAACCTCGAGCCGGTCGTCTTCGAGGGCGGCGGCGCCGCCATCGAGCCGATCACGCTGCCCGGTGGACAGCTGATGATCACGACCGAGGTCGAAAATTATCCCGGCTTCCCCAAGGGGGTGCAGGGGCCCGAGTTGATGGAGCTGTTCAAGGCGCAGGCCGAGCGATTCGGGACCAACGTCGTCACCGCCGACGTCACCGCCGTCGATCTGGCGGACCGCCCGTTCAAGGTCACGTCGACCGAGGGCGAGCTGGTGGCCGACACCCTGATCATCGCCACCGGCGCGTCGGCCAAGTGGCTGGGCATTCCGTCCGAAGAAAAATTCAAGAACTACGGTCTGTCGGCCTGCGCGACCTGCGACGGCGCGCTGTTCAAGGGGCGGGATCTGGCGGTCGTCGGCGGCGGCGACACCGCGATGGAGGAGGCGACCTTCCTGACCCGGTTCTCGCCCAAGGTGCACATCATCCACCGGCGCGACGAGTTCCGCGCCTCGAAGATCATGCTCGATCGCGCCAGCCGCAATCCGAAGATCGAGCTGGTGACGAACGCGGTGGTCGACGAGATCCTGGGCGGGCTGCCCAAACCCGGCGTCACCGGCGTGCGCCTGCGCGACACACGCGACAACTCGACGCGCGAGCTGGCCGTGGGCGGCGTGTTCGTCGCCATCGGTCACGAGCCGAACTCGAAGCTGTTCCGCGGCCTGCTCGACATGGACGCGGCCGGCTACATCAAGACCAACCCCGGCTCGACCGCCACCAAGATTCCGGGCGTGTTCGCCTGCGGCGACGTCGCCGACCACGTCTACCGTCAGGCGGTGACGGCGGCGGGCACGGGCTGCATGGCCGCCATCGACGCCGAACGCTTCCTCGCGCACTGACATGCGGCGCGCGGGCGTGGAACGCGCGCCGCATGCGTGACAGGAGGCGCATGCCGGTGGCATTCTCGAGCGGCCAGGAGGGGGGATGAAAACGCGCGTGGCCGTCAGCATGTCTCTCGCCGTCCTGACCACGATGGCGGGCTGCCATTCGTGGGTTCCCATCAGGCCGACCGAGCTCCCGAAGTTGAACGGGACCTCGGCGCAGGTCCAGCAGCCCGATGGCACGCCCGTGGACGTCGTCGAGCCGTTCGACGCCAGCGTCACGATGCGCTCGTTGCTCCCGTTGCAGTTCAACCACCCGGTCACGAGCACGGTGGAAGGCAAGGACTTGGTGGTTCAGGGGGCCAACCGCGGCAGGACGGCCTTCCCGCTGCAAGAGGTCACGAGTGTCGAGGTCTCCCAGCCCGACCCGGTCAAGACCGCTGTGCTGGCTTCCGTGTTTGTGGGCGCTGCGATCGGCCTCTTGATTCGGTTGATCTTCGTCGCCGCGACTTGACCATGACCAAACGGCGGCTGATCTTCGTCGCCGCATTCACCATCTCGGCGCGTGCGGCGCCCGCTCTGGCGGCGGACCCGCAAGCCGACGAGCCGTCGGTGTCGCCGATCGTGACGCCGGAGCAGGCGCCCCCGGCCCCTTCCGAGGAGCAACCGCCTCCTCCGCCGACGGTCGCGCCTCCGATCGCGCCACCGCCGCCGCCCGCCGCTGTGCCCGCCGCGCCGGTGGCGGTCGCGCCGCCGCCGGACCCGGACCACCCCAGCGCGCACCCGAACCCCGAAGACAAATGGCCCACCGAAGTGGTGCTCCGGCCCCTGACACTGCCGGGTCGGATGGTGTTGTTCGGGCTCCAGGTCACCGGAAATCGCCCGAAGAACCACGTCAACGTCGATCCGCCGACCGGCGCAGTCTACACCTTCAACTCCAGCGTCGCCTCGGGCCTCAGCGTCACCGTCGGCGTCACCGATCGTTTCCAAGTGGAGGGCTTCGCGCCGGAGCTCGCCTGTTTCGCGACGGCGACGCCGAGCGGCTGCGACGGCATCAACGCCCACACCGGCACGGGCGGCAGCCTGCGCTTCCTCGCGCTGCGCGACAGCGGCGTCCAGATCGCGCCGCACGCCGGCATCAGCGTCGCGCGGACCTCTCCGACGGTTTACCGGTGGTCGGCCGGATCGGCCCTCAAGTACACGCTGTCGGACGAGGTCGCGTTCTTCGGCAGTCCCGCGGTGGCGCGCAACATCAATCCGGCGCCAGCCCGGCCCGCGAATCCGTGGCTGGCGTATCTTCCCGCGGAGCTCGAGGTGCAGGCGGCGCACCCTGTCGTCCTGTTCGCCGTCGTCGAGCCGTGGGGATCGATCGGGGACGTCGCGCGCGGCATCCTCCTCGAAGCCTATGGCGGCGCGTCGTACACGTTCGGACGGCTCGGCGAGATCACGTTCGACGCGGGCACCTACAACGTGCTGTCGCAGCCGGTCTGGAACACGAACGTGCCGGAATGGTTCGCCAGCCTCTCCCTCGACTTGTGGACGACGTATTGAGGCGG
>DATFXS010000380.1:0-13365 GCA_035315605.1 Polyangia bacterium | reverse complement strand
GGCCTGGTCGCCGAACATCGGGTCGTGCTGGAGCGCGAGGCCTTCGCGCTGGCGGCCGGGGTGTTCGCGGGACGGCCGCGCGACGTGCGCGAGCTGGTCGAGACCGGCTGGAAGAGCTGGCGACAGGGCACGCCGAAGATCCAGGAGATCGCCGACGAACGAGCGGCGTGAGGCCTGACCAACCGATGCGGCGCGCAACTTCGATCGCGATGGCGACGGCGCTGCTGCTGGCGACATCGGCGACGGCGGGCACAAAGGCGAAACCGGAACGGCCGCCGGTCGGCGTCGACTCGTATCGCGACGGTCACACCCGACCGCGCGCGCTGGCGTATGGCGCGGACGATCGGCTGCTCTACGTCGCGCTGTCGACCAGCGACGAGGTGGCGATCGTCGATCCGGCGGCGTCGCCGCCGCGGCTGCTGGCGCGCGCGCGGGTGTGCGGCTTTCCCGACGCCATCGCTTCCGTGCCGGGCGGCGGCGCGGTCGTCGCCTGCCGGTTCGATCCGGCCTTGCGGCGCATCCGTCGGGGGGCGCGTGGCGAGTGGCGGGTGAGGACGCTGGCCGCGGGATCGGCGAGCGGCGCGCGCGGGCTGGCGCTGTCGCCAGACGGCGCGCTGGCGTACGTCGCGTCGCCGGCCGACGGCGGCGTGAACGTGGTGTCGCTGGCGGCGGGAGGCGGCGTCGTGCAGACGCGCGCGACCGGCCTGTCACCGCGCGCGCTGCGCGTCGTGCCGGTCGGGGCCATCGTCGGGCAGGACCGGCCGCTGCTGCTGGTCAGCAACTTCATCGACCACACGGTCACGGTTCACCGCATCGGGGCTGACGGACGCCTCGGTGAGGCGGTACAGACGATCAAGCTCGAGGCGCCCGTGCTGGATCTGATCGTCGCCGGCGCGCCCGCGACCCTGCTGCTGTTCACGCACGAAGATCGGCGGATCGACCGGGCGCACCTGTCGGTCGAGGGGCTGGACAGCGGCGTCATCGTGATCCGCGCGAGCGCGCGCGGCGGACCGGCGGCGGCGGCGCCGTTCGACGATCCCGGCCCCGGCAAGCGGACCTTCGTCAATCTGGGCGAACGGGCGACGCCGGTGATCGAGCTGGCCGCGGCGGCCGGCGGGGACGGTGGCACCGGCATCGCGGTGGTCGGCGCGGGCAGCGACAACCTGCTGATCGCGCGGGGCGCGGAGGGATCGACGCTGGCCGCGGCGTCTCCCGTCGACGTCGGCGCGAACCCGTCCGCGGTCGCGGCGCTTCCGGGCGGGCGCTTCGTGACCGCCGATCGGTTGAGCGACACCCTCAGCTTCGTGGCGGACGGCAGGCTGGTCGCGACCCTCGACGTCGGCGTGCCCGAACGCCCGACGCCCGCCGAGCGCGGCGAGCTGCTGTTCTATAGCCGCGCGCTGGTGCCCAACAACGTCGCGGACGGGCCGCTGTCGCTCTACACCTGCGCGGCCTGCCACGACGACGGCGACATCGACGGTCGCCGGCACCCGGCCAAGCGCAACCGATTCTTCTCGATGACCAAGAGCTGCCGCGGTCTCGGGACGACCGCGCCATATCTGTCGCTGGGCGAGCCGGCCACCATCGAAGGCTTCGCGGACAACATCGTCACCACGCACGCGCAGGGCGCCGAGCGCGGCGAGCCGGGCTTCGACAGATACCCGGTCACGCTGCGCGTGCGCGCGGGGCGCGATGCGCGTGGGCGTAGGCGAGCTTTGCTCGCCGGAGCCCGTCGCGGGAGGGTTGGGGAACCCTCCGAGGGTTCCCCAGATGACTGGGAGAAGGTGACGCTGTCCCCCGACGAGCTGCGCGCGGCGCTGGCCGCCTACATGGTCCGGATCCCACCCGAGCCGTCGCCGTTCGTCCGGCCGGGGCGTCGCGCGCTGGAGCGCGACGCGCGCGCGGGCCTGGCGCTGTTCCGCGACGGCTGCGCCGGCTGTCACCAGCTGGTCGGCGATTCGGCGAACAGCGATCGAATTCCCGGGAACCGAATCGAGCGGCGCCTGCTGGCGGGCGAGGTCGCGCTGACCGACGCGCGGCTGCACGCGGTCGGCACGCCGGTGCTGGGCAACGGCGGCAACAACCCGCCGTCGCTTCGAGGCGTATGGGAGGCGGCGCCGTACTTCAGCGACGGCAGCGCCCGGACACTTGAAGAGGTGCTGCGGCGCACCGACCCCGATGCGCCGCAGGTGCACGCGCCGGCGAACGCAACGCGCCCGCCGGCATTCAGCGCCACCCAGAGCGCCGCGCTACTGGCCTTCCTGCGCGCGCTCTAGGTCCTCTTACCAGCCGCCGCCGCCCGACTTCGCGGCGCCCTTGTCTTCCTTCTTCTCGTCCTTCTTCTTGTCGCCCTTCTTCTTGTCGCTCTTTTCGGCCTTGTCGCCGGCCGGTGCGTCGGCGGCGAACACGGGGCTGGTCGCCAGGAACGCAACCGCGAGGAACGATGCCAGGATGGTCTTCATGGGGCTCTCCTTGGTTGGACGTGTGTTGCGCCGGCTGTTTTAACGCCGTTTGGCGCCCCGGCCAAACCGCCGTTTTCCGGAAACGCCAGATTCGGCACGCGAACGAAGTCGGCGACGCGCGAAGAGCAGAAAAATCGCGACGATCGACAGCGGCGCGATCGAATGGTCCGCATGGGCGAGCGCGCAGCCGCAACCTGACTTGGCGCGAGCGTCGGTCGCTGCGTCGGTCGTCGCGTCCGGCGTGCCGCCGCCGACATCCGGCGCCGCATCCATTTGCGCCGCGTCCGTCCCGGCGTCGGGAAGGATCGGCGGGGGACACGACATCGGATCGGACGCGATCGGATAGCTGTCGCAGACGGCCTGCTGGTCATCCGGCGCGAGCGTGCGCGGGCCCGTATCCGTCGCCGATCCTGGAAACATCGTCGTCGCCATCACCGCGGCGGACGCGCTCGCGCAGTCCGGGATCGGGTTCCCGTTCTGATCGGTCGGTATGCCCGCGCTGGCGTCGAGGTAGCAAGTGTGGTCGAAGCCGAGCACGTGCCCCATCTCGTGCGTGAGCGCGGCCTGCAGATCGTGCACGCCACCTCCGGGGTTGGCCGCCAGATCCGCCCAGGTGAAGAGGTAGGCGTTGACCTCGATGTCCGCGTCGCGGATCGCGCCGGTCGACGTGCTGGCAGAGAGCGACGTCAGGGCCAGCGCGGCGGGGTCGTAGCAGATCGTCGGGTCGGTGCGCGAGCACCAGCCGTCCTGGCGGAAGCCGATCTCGTTCACCCCGTCGTTCTGCGCGGGCGGCATCGCCGCCGCGTCGGGCGCCACCGTCACCTTCAGATCGAGATAAGAGCAAGCGCCGAGCGTGGGATCCTGCTTGCTCCAGGCGGCGGCGGCGCCCGCGATGGCGGCGCTGGTCTGGGTCCTGGTCAGGTTCGCGATGTCGGCCGGAAAGGCGGTCAGCTGCACGCAGCCGGTCTTCCAGGCGAACGGGACTCCCGTCGTCGCGGACTTCTGGCGAACATACGCATGCGCCGCCGGCGACCAGGCCAGAACGCCGACGGTGGCTGCGGCGATCGAGACGGCGGCCAATCGCATCCGACCGTGATTTGACCACGGATCCGGGGCGATCAGTAGGTGTCGGCGATCGTCGTCGCGGTCAGGGCCGCCTGCAGCGCCGCGGGCGTCGTCGGCGCGTGCGGCCGGAACGACACCGTCACCGTCTCGCCGGGCAAGAGGTCGAAGTAGTTGTCTTCGAAGAAGCCGTCGACGGCGCCGCTGGCCAGGAAGACGTTGCGCGCCAGTTGCTTCGCGGTGACGCTGACAGCGATGGCGCCGTTCGCGCCGGGCGCCACCGCCAGCTTCACCTCCGGCTTCGGCAGCTGCAGATCCTTCGTCTTCTTGAAGTAGAGGAGGTTCCGCTGAGGTGCCTCGCCCGGGACGTCGACCTCGGCGACCAGCACCACCTTGGACGGGTCGGCGCCCTTCAGGATGTCGGCTTCCTTGACCGTCAGGTAGGCGCGGCTCGCGTTGGCCGCCAGCGTGATCGCCTGATCGACGCGCGTCACCTCATTGCCCGCGAAATCGATCACGCGGACGCCGAGACGGGCCTGGACGTCGTTGCGCCGATCGGAGACGACCCAGATCGACACGGTCCCCTTGTCGAGCACCGGGCTGACGAGAACGGGCGCGTAGAACTTGCGCGCGAAGTACTGCTCCGCCTTCCAGCGCCCGTAGTAGTCGATGCTGGACCACGAGGCGACCGGCCAGCAGTCGTCGAGCTGCCAGTAGAGGCTGCCCCAGTTGTGGCCCATCGCCCGGCGGTGCGCCTCCGCCGCGTACTTGATGACGATCCCCTGTAACACCTGCCCGACGTACAAAAAAGATGCGAAGTCCTTCGGCTTGCGGAAGTCGCGCTCCATGTAGGTGCGGATCAGCGGGTTGCCGCGCGGGTGGCGCTGGTGCGACAGCATCACCGGGCTCTCGATGTTCCAGTCGCTGCCGTCGGGGGCCGTGTAGCGCTTCACCGACGCCAGCTCGGGGAACGACTGGAAACCGTACTCGCTCATGAAGCGCGAGATGTTGTCCGCGTATGCCTCGTACGGGTTCTCGGCGTGCCAGACGCCCCAGAAGTGCATGTCGCCCCAGTTGCGCTTGTTGGGTGGGACGCGGTCGTCGTTGGCGCTGGGCGAGCTGCGCGTATAGAAGCGCCCCGGATCCTCGGCGGCGACGACGGCGGGCAGCACCTCGTGGAACATCTTCTTGTAGTCGGCCCAGATGCGGTCCTGGGCCTTCTTGTTGAGCGTGAACTTGATCTGCCAGCCCCACTGCTTCCAGGCGGCCTCGTTCTCGTTGTTGCCTGCCCAGAGCGCCAGGCTGGGGTGGTTGCGCAGCCGGCGGACGTTTTCGATCGCCTCCTGCCGGACGTTCTCGACGAACGGATCGTCGCCCGGGTACATGCTGCAGGCGAACATGAAGTCCTGCCAGACCATCAGGCCCAGCTCGTCGGCGAGATCGTAGAAGCGATCGTCCTCGTAGATGCCGCCGCCCCAGACGCGCAGCATGTTCATGTTGGCGTCCTTCGCCGACTGCAGCAGCTGGCGATAGCGCGCGTCGGTGACGCGTGTGACGAAGCTGTCGGCGGGGATCCAGTTCGCGCCCTTCATGAAGACGGGCGCGCCATTGACCTTGATGAAGAAGCTCTTCCCTTCCTTGTCGCGCTCGTGCACGACCTCGACGGTCCGGAGGCCGATGCGCGTCGCGCGCGCGTCCAGCGGTTTCTTGTCGTCGGTCGCCAGCTTCGTCTCGAGCGAGTAGAGCTTCTGCGCGCCGAGCCCCGCCGGCCACCAGAGCTCGGGTTTGGCGATGCGGGCGCCCAGCTTCACGTCGTTGACGCCCGGCTTGAGATCGAACCTGGCCTCGCCCAGCGTCGGCCCGGCGGGCTGGGCGACCGAGACCCGCACCTTCCCAGCGCGCGCGGCGACGACGCGCGCGATGATCCCCAGATCGGCGGCGTTCGCGTCCAGCTTGTTCTGGAACACCTGCACGTCATCGAGCCGCGCGGCGTCCCACGCCTCCAGCGCAACCGGCCGCCAGATGCCGCTGGTGACGAAGCGCGGCCCCCAGTCCCAGCCGTAGTGGTAGGGCGCCTTGCGCGCCCACATGCTGACCATCTCCTTGCCCTGATCGTTGGCGGCGGGCAGCTTGTAGCCGAGCTTGTCGTACGCGGGCTTGACCTTCGCGATCGGCGAGGCGAAGCGCACCAGGATCTCGTTGTTGCCGGGCTTGAGCCGCGCCTTCACGTCGACGCGCCAGCTCCGGAACATGTTGTCGGCGGTCAGGACCTGCGCGCCGTTGACGAAGACGTCTGCGAACGTGTCCAGGCCCGCGAACACCAGCTCGACGCGATCGCGCGCCAACGTCGCGGCGTCGACGGGCACGGTCGTGCGGTACTCCCACGATTCGTTCTCGATCCACTGCTGATCTTTTTCGTTCAGCCGGTAAAACGGATCGCCGATCTTGCCCGCCGCCAGCAGATCCGTGTGCACGCAGCCGGGAACGACGGCCGGCAGCCAGGCCTCCACGGCCGCGCCCTTGTGGGCGACCTTGCGGAACGTCCAGCCGGCGCCGATCTCGGTGCGCGCCCGCGTCGCTTCGGTCGTCGTCGCGTTTGCCATTCCGGCGCCCACTGCCGTCATCGCGAAGAGCGCCGCAAGCCGCACGCTCACCAGGAGAGGCCGTGCCCGTAGGGGAACAGCGGCGCGTAGCGCGGATCGCCGACGTTGATCGGGATCTGCGACATGTTGGCCGGCCACGAGCACGACAGCTTGCCTGTCGGTTTATAGGCCCCGTAGAGAACGTCCGCCACACCGTCCCCTTCCGTGCCCGGCAGCCAGGCCGCCACCACCGCGCTGGCCGCGTCCAGCACGTCGCCCAGGATGATCGGCCGGCCGGACAGCAGCACGACCACGACCGGCTTGCCGCTGCGCTTGGCCGCGTCGACGAGGGCCAGGTCCTGCGCCGTCAGCTCGAGCTTGGCGCGATCGCCGCCGCCCTCGGCGTAAGGATCCTCGCCGACGACGACCACCACCACGTCCGCCTTCTCGGCGCCGGCCGCGTTCTCCGAATAGTCGAGGCGCCCGGCGCCGGCGACCTTCTCCATCGCCTGCCGGATGGTGGTGCCGGGCGTGATCGCGCCGCGATGGCCGCGCCAGCCGACCGACCAGCCGCCGCACTGGATCCCCATGTTGTCGCCGCGCAGACCCGCCAGGTGGACGCGCGCTTCCTTGCGCAGCGGCAGGGTCTGCTTGTCGTTCTTCAGCACGACCAGACTCTTGCGGACGGCGTCGCGCGCGATCGCGCGGTGCGCGGGCGATCCGATCTCGGCAGTCAGCGCGCGGTCCGTGAACGGCCGCTCCCACAGCTTGAAGCGCGCCTTCTGCTTCAGAATGCGGCGGACGGCGTCGTCGATGCGCGCCGGCGGGACACGCCCGCCCTCGACCAGCGCCGTCGTGCGGGCGATGAAGTCGGGATAGGCGTTCGGCACCATCACCATGTCGATGCCGGCGAGGAGCGCGATCTCGATCGCCTTGCTGTAGTCGCCCGGCGCCATCCGATCGATCGCCTGCCAGTCGGTGACGACGAACCCCCCGAAGCCGAGCTCGCCTTTCAGCACGTCGGTGATCATGTGCTTGTTGCCGTGCATGTGCTCGCCGTTCCAGCTCGAGTACGACACCATCACGCTGCCGACGCCGGCCTTGACCGCCGCGATGTAGCCGGGCAGGTGGATGCGGCGCAGCTCCTCCTCGGTGCAGCGCGTGTCGCCCTGATCCTTGCCGCCCATCGTGCCGCCGTCGCCCAGAAAGTGCTTGGCGGTGGCGAGGATGGCGGACCCATCACCGGGGGGCGCCTGTTCGAAGCCGCGGATCGCGGCCGCGCCCAGGCTCTCGGCCAGCTCGGGCGCCTCGCCGTAGCTCTCGTACGTCCGACCCCAGCGCTCGTCGCGCGCGACGGCGATGCAGGGCGCGAAGTTCCAGTCCAGGCCGGTGCCGGAGATCTCGCGCGCCGTCGCGCGCGCCGCCGCCTCGACGAGCGCCGCATCGCGCGTGCAGCCCATGCCGATGTTGTGCGGGAAGATCGTCGCGCCCTTGACCGCGCCGTGACCGTGCACGGCGTCGACGCCGTAGAGGATCGGGATCCCGAGCCGCGTCGACAGCGCCTGGCTCTGATAGCCGTCGTACATGGCGACCCAGGTGGCGGGCTCGTTCGGCTTGGGCAGCGAGTCGGCGCCGGACAGCACGGATCCCAGCAGGTAGCCGTGAATCTCCTTGCCGTCCTTGAGCGCCTTCATGTCGGCCTGGGTCATCTGGCCGATCTTTTCGGCCAGCGTCATCTGCGCGAGCAGCGCCTCGATGTCGGGCGACGGCGTGCCGGTTTTCCGCGCGGCGGGGACGTCGGCGACGTTCGGCAGCGGCGTCGCGCCCGGTCGCGGCACCGCGCACGCGAGCGGCGTCAGCGACGCGCCCGCCGCCGCGCCGATGCCGAGAAACCTGCGTCGCGTCGGATAAAGAGAAGGTTTGACGGCCACGGCGGTCGGTCTTTAACACGAAGCCCGCGGGTTTGACACCGTCGGTAATCGGCGTATGTAATGCGCGCGCAAACAAAAAAAATTCGGGGGCGTTGCCATGAAACTTCTCAAAATCCGTTGGGTACTTCTCGTAGTTGTCGTTGGAGCGGCCGCGTTCGGCGCGCTGACGTCGAACGTCGGTTGCGGCAGCAGCGACAACGGCAAGGCAGGCAGCGGCGGCTCGAGCGGCACTGGCGGCTCCAGCGGCGGCGGCACGACCGGCACCGGCGGCACGGGCGGCGGCGTGACGCTGAAGTTCAGCAACACCTTCGACTCCGACAAGCAGATGTGGGTGCTCAGCACCTACGTCGACAGCAACTACTTCAACTGGGGCGCGACGACCGATCCCGATTCGGGCGTCGGCCTGGACGGCGGCGTGGCCCCGACGCTGGACTGGAGCAGCGCCGACGGCGATCCGAACCCCGGCTCGCTGTCGACGACGGTGACGTTCACCGGCTTCAAGCAGTACGTCGACCCGAAGGTGAACATCTCGACGCCGGTCGATCTGACGAACCGGGTCGTGCACGCGCGCATCCGCCTCAAGTCCGGCTCGTTCCCGGCGGGCGGCGTTCAGTTCCACATCTCGAGCGGCCTCACCGGGCCGAACGCCTACTGCTACGTCGCGGCGCCGTTCGTCAACTCGAGCAGCCTGAGCGCCAACTGGATCACCGTCAACCTCGACACCAGCACGGTCGTGTCGGCCTCCGGGAGCTGCACCTTCGACCCGTCGCAGATCGTCGAGATGGGCGTTCAGTTCACGACCGGCGATCCCTACGAGGGCGGCACGCTGAACTTCGGCCAGGCCGTGTTCGAGATCGACACCGTCCAGGGTTAGTCGCTGCTCACTACGGCGCTGCGGAGCGCAGCGCCCCCTTGATCGCCGCCACGGCCTCGGCGTTGCCGTACTTCGGGTTCTCCCAGCCGAAGATGTCGTAGTGCGGGCCGAGCACCCAGAGCACCACGCTCTGGACCGAGCGGCCGCCCATACCCGGTCCCATGGTCGGTCCCAGATAGCGGCGCAGGCCCTCGTAGCCGCGCGCGATCTCGCGTGCAAGCTGCTTCTCCTGCTCGGCGGTCGCGGCGCCGGCCCAGAGGTTCGGATGGCGGAGGCCGCCGCGCCCGACGCCGAACTCGCCGATGTGCAGGGGCGGGATCTCCTGAGCCTTCAACCCGAGCGCGCCGACGAGGATGTTCTTCTGGAAGTCCTGCTCGTGCTGAATCAGCGCCCGCGACACCTCCTCGGCGCTTGGCAAGCGCGTGCCGCGCTCGGCGGGCGGCATCGCGGCGGTCAGGTCCATGTACTGCGACAGCGACAGCGCGTCGAGGCCGCGGATGTAGCGCGCGAGCGCCTTCTTGCCCGAGGCGCTCATCCGATTGACGAAGTCGTCCGGGATCTCGATGTGGTGGGTGAAGTTGTGGGACAGCAGCACCTTGTCGTCGAGGCCGAGGCGGTGCCGCTCCTTCTTCGCCGCGGCGAGCAGCTGCTCCCACCGTTCCGGCGTAGAGACGACGGAGTTCATCAGCTCGGCGCCCAGCTCCAGCCGGACCGGCCGCCGATTCGCGACCCGCGGGAGCACGGCGCTCAGCATGCGCAGCATGTTGTTCACGATGCCCTCGCGGTAGTCGTCGGTCATCGGGTCCAGATCGTAGAAACCGCGCCACGGGCACATCACGCGCCAGCTGTCGTTCTCCGACTTGAAAGGATCGAAGCCGGGCTGGTAGGCGGGCGGATCCAGGTGCGGCTTGATCACGACCCAAAGGTTGGCGCGGAGGGCCGCCTCGACGGCGGCGCCCAGCTCGAGCTCGTCCGGACCGGCGCCGAGATCGATCTTGTTCAGGCCGACGTAGGCGTAGGTCGGGACGAACGACACGACCTGAAAACCGATCGCCTTGAACGTTTCGAGCCGCTTGTTCGCGGCCTTGTAGTCGCCCTTCCAGCCCGCGTACGTGATGCCGAGCAGCGCCGGAGGGGCGGCGATGGCCGACGCGCGCGTCGCCAATGAAGTGATCGCCAGCAGGGTTCCGATCGTTGCGAAGCGTTTCATGGGCGCGAGCGTGCCGCGACCGCGCCGCGCGCGCAAGCGCTTGAACCGCGCGGAACGCCATGAGACAAACCGCGCATGCTGAATCCCACGAGACGTACGGTCCTTCAGGGCGCCGCCGCCGCGGCGGGCGGGGTGCTGTTGCAGTCGTGCGCGCACACGTCGTCCGGGCCAGCGTTGCCGGCCGCGCCCGGGTTGCCGGGGGGACTGACCGTGAAGGGGACGCGTTTCGTTAAGGACGGCAAGCCGTTCTTCATCAGCGGCTTCAACTACTGGGCGGGTCCGACGATGGCGCGCGACGGCAACCAGGCCGGCTGGGATCAGGTGCGGCGCGATCTCGACGGGATCCAGGCGGCCGGGATCAACATGATCCGGACGTGCGTGGCGACCGAAGGGCCGGACAGCGAACCATTCCGCATCGTCCCGACGATCCAGCCGACGATGGGCCAGTTCGATCCGGCCGGCATCGGCGGCGTGATGCGCTTCTCCGAGGAGCTCGCGAAGCGCGGCCTCTACGCCATCTACATGCTCAACAACTTCTGGCAGTGGTCGGGCGGCTTCGCCCAGTATCTGTCGTGGGCCGGCGCGGGTCCGATTCCCTATCCGGGGACGCCCGGCGGTGGCTGGGACCAGTTCCAGCACTACGCGGGCGGCTTCTACACGAACCCGGGCGCCGTCGCTGCGTACAACGCGTTCATCAACTTCCTGGTGCCGAAGCTGGCGGGCAACCCGATGATCATCTGGGAGCTCGCCAACGAGCCGCGCGGCATGAGGAACGTCGGCGCGTACCACAAGTGGATCGACTCGTCCGCGCGCCTGATCAAGTCGCTGGCGCCGTCGCAGCTGGTCACCACGGGCAGCGAGGGGCAGACGGCCAGCCCGACCTACGCGGGCATGGACGTCGTCGCCGACCACCAGAGCGCCGCGATCGACTTCATCTGTTTTCACATGTGGGCCGCCAACTGGAACTGGGTCAGCAAGACCGCCCTCGAGAAGAGCTACCCGAAGGCGCTGCCGCGCGCGAAGGCGTACGTGAACGATCACGCGGCCGCCGCGGCGAAGGTCGGCAAGCCGATCCTGCTCGAAGAGTTCGGGTTCCCGCGCGACGGCAGCAGTTACGACCCGGCGTCGCCGACCACGCTGCGCGACCAATATTTCCAGGAGGTCTACGCGCAGGTGCAGTCGCTGCTGCCGACGACGCCGATGGCCGGGATCATGCCGTGGGCCTGGGCCGGCACCAGCCGCCCGCCGCGTCCTGGCCAGATGTGGAAGCCGGGCGATCCGTTCGTCGGCGATCCGCCGCACGAGGAACAGGGCTGGTACAGCGTCTACGACACCGACACGACGCTGAAGCTGATCACCGGCTGGTCGCCGAAGATCACCGGAACGATCATCGGCACGTCGCCGGCTGCCTAACGAACGCGCCGGCCGTCATGGCTTTGTAGCGGGGGCGGCGGCGTCGCGGCCGCGCGTCGGGTGGGCCGGGATGCGGGTGATCCGCGCGACCCAGCCACCCCCCGGCGCCAGCTTCACCTTGATGCGCGGGCGGTTCGTGACGTCCATGTCGCTGCGGCGATAGCTGGTGGCGACGCGATCCGCGTCCGGCCCGTCGGCGAACGTGACCATCACGCGGTGCCGCTGGTCGGTGGGGTTTTCGAGGAACGCGGCGAGGTCGATCTCCAGCTCGCGCGGCGTCCAGTCGGTCATCGCGCCGATGAACCAGTCGCCGCCGCTTCGGCGCGCGATCACGACGTAGTCGCCGATCCGACCCTCCAGCACGCGCGTCTCGCTCCACGTCGTCGGGATCGTGCGCAGGAAATCCATCGTCTCGGGCTCGCGCAGGTAGTTGGTGGGGGAATCGGCCAGCATCTGCAGCGGGCTCTCGTAGACGACGTACATCGCCAGCTGGTGGCAGCGCGTGCCGAGGCTCATCGGCTGCTTGAACACCGGCCGGAAGTGTTCGCGGTCGGCGTTCAGCATCGCGCCCGGCGTGTAGTCCATCGGTCCCAGGAACATGCGCGTGAAGGGGAGGGTGACGTTGTGCTCGGGATCGGAGGCGTTGCTCCACTTGAGGTGCTCCATCCCCTTGACCCCTTCGGTCGAGATGATGTTCGGCCAGGTGCGCGTCATCAGCGCCGGCCGCTGGGCGCCGTGGAAGTCGACCAGCATCTTGCGCTTGGCCAGCTCGCGCGCGACGCGGTGATAGAAATCGATCACCGGCTGGTCGTCGCGCTGCATGAAATCGACCTTCACCCCCTTGATGCCCCAGGCCTGGAACTGGGCCAGCGCCGGATCGAACTGGTCGGCCAGCGTCTTCCAGACCGCCCAGAGAATGACGCCGACGTTCTTGCTGCGCGCGTAGGCCAGCAGCGCGGGCATGTCCAGGGTCGGCACCACCTCCAGGAGGTTGCCGGTCTTGTACCAGCCCTCGTCGAGGATGATGTACTGAAGGCCGTACTGCGCGGCGAAGTCGACGTAGAACTTGTACGTCTCGGTGTTGACGCCGGGCTTGAAGGGGACGCCGGCCAGGTTGCGGTCGTTCCACCAGTCCCACGCCACCTTGCCGGGCACGATCCACGACGTGTCCGCGATCTGCGACGGGCGCTGCAGCAGGTAGACCAGCGAATTCGTGATCAGGTCCGCGTCGGTCGGCGCGATGCCCAGCACGCGCCACGGATAGGCGCGCGTCCCGGTTGTGATCGCGATGTAATCGGCGGCGCGCGTGACCTTGACGTCGCGATCGCGCGCCATCTTCTCTTCCAGCGGGTAGGGCGGGAAGGCCGCCGCCAGCGCGGGCGTGCCGGTCGCGCGCAGCCACAGCCCCGGGTGGCTCTCGACGTCCGCCTCCGCGATCGCGACCTTCGGTCCCGCCGCGGTCGCGACCACCGCCGGCAGCGTCGCCAGATCGCCCGGCGGAATCTTCGTCAGGTCGACCGGTTTGTAGAACCGTTCGTTGTGCGAGAAGAACGTCTTGTCCTCGTCCGGGTAGAAGACGGGCGCGTCGGCGGCGAACCGGAACAGCGCCTCCTCGCCGAACACCTTCACCTGGGGCGCCGCGAGCGCGGTCTCGAAGCGGTAGGCGACGCCTTCGTCGTAGGCGCGGAACGTGACCGCGTAGCCGCCCTCGCATTCGATGCGGAGCTCGTCGTAATTGTCGGGCAGCGTCTCCGCCTTCAGCCGGACGGGCGGGGCGATGTGGCCCCTCACGCGGCGCGGCTTTGCTTCCGTGACGTGGGCGCCGACGCCG
>DATFXS010000379.1:0-4280 GCA_035315605.1 Polyangia bacterium | reverse complement strand
CGACAACGGCCTCATTGACGCGGATCGCCGAACGTTCGTTGCCCGGTTGACCGCGGCGGCAATAGCGACCGTCGTTTCAGGACTGACCGCCGTCGCGCTCCGATCGGCACTCCGGCCGGTGGAGGTGCGGCGGATTCGCGTCCGGTTGGCGCGCCTTCCCCGCACCCAGCACGGGCTGACGATCGTGCAGATCACGGATCTCCACGTCGGTCCGACCATCGGCCGCGACGTCGTCGAGGACATCGTCACCCGGACCAACGCCCTGGCGCCCGACATCGTGGCGATAACCGGCGATCTGGTGGACGGCACGGTCGCGGAGCTGCGCGACGCCGTTGCGCCGCTGGCCAACCTGCGCGCGCGGCACGGCGTCTTCTTCGTTACGGGAAACCACGAATACTTCTCGGGCGCCCAAGCGTGGCTGAACGAGTTGCCGCGTCTCGGTATTCGCGTGCTTGGCAACGAACGAGTCTCCATTGGTGACGGCGAAGCGAGCTTCGACCTTGGCGGCATCGAGGATCGGTCCGCCCACCGCTACGGCGGCCTCGCGCCCGAGGCGGCGCTGGCGCGCGCCCTGGATGGCCGCGATCCGAAACGCGAGCTAGTCTTGCTGGCGCACCAGCCGCGCTCGATGCTGGACGCCGCGCCGTTCGGCGTCGGCCTGCAGATTTCCGGGCATACGCACGGCGGCCAGATATGGCCGTTCGGGTACCTGGTCCGCCTGCAGCAGGGTTTCTTCCCGGGGCTGCACCGCCGGGGCGACGCGCAGCTTTACGTCAGCCGCGGCACCGGCTACTGGGGGCCGCCGATGCGCCTGGCCGAGCCGGCCGAGCTGACACACCTGACGCTGGAGAGCGGCCAGATCGGTTAGCGCGCCTTCGGCGTGACGGCTAGCTGGACGACTTCGACGTCAGCGGGCGGTCGGCCACCGACAGCGGCAGCGTCAGCGCCGCGCCGGCGCGGACCACGCCGATCACGACCCGGCTGCCGACGGTCTGGGCCGAGATCAGCGCCGCCAGCTCGGCGGTTGTCGGGATGTCGCGATTGTCGATCGACGTAATGACGTCGCCGGCGCGCAGGCCCGCGCGGGCGGCGGGCGCGTCGCGCACCACCTTCGTCACCAGCGACCCGCGCGGCGGCAGCACGCGTGAACCAGCCTTCGACCAGCGACGCACCTCCGCGGCGTCGAGATCGCGGATGTCGCGCAACGCGACGCCGATGTACGGGTGCGGCATGTGCCCGCCCTCGATCAGCGCCGCGGCCGTCCGGCGCACGAGGTTGATCGGGACCGCGTACCCGTAGCTGCCGCCCGGACCCTCGCTGATCAGCGCGGCCAGGCCGACCACCTCGCCGTCGAGGTTGACGAGCGGCCCGCCCGAGTTGCCCGGATTCACCTTCGCGTCCGTCTGCAGGTAGACCTGCGCGGCGATGCCGTCGCCGCCTTCGATCGGGCCGCGGCCGCTGATGATGCCGGCGGTGATCGTCTGCTCCAGGCCCAGCGGGCTGCCGACGGCGAGCACCCATGCGCCGATCTGGGCGCCATCGGAGTCGCCGAATCGCGCCGCGGACAGATCGTTCGGGGGAACGCGCATGCGCACGACCGCGACGTCGCTCGGACCGTCCCGCCCGACGACGTCCGCCGCCAGCTTGCGCCCGTCCGGGAAGATGATCTGGACGTCGATGGTGGGCGCCCCCTCGAGGACGTGGTTGCTGGTGACCACGTAGCCGCGCGTATCGATCACGATGCCCGACGCGGTCCCGCGCTCGCGCGGCGTCTGGACCTCGATGCGCACGACCGAAGGGCCAATCGCGTGCGCGACGCCGGCGAAGGCGCGCGACAGTGCCCGCGCTTCGCTCGGCGCCTCGGTCGCCGGCGTCACACTGGCCGCCCGCCCTCCCGCCGCCGGCTCCGTGCCCGCCAACGCCAGCGCAATCCCGACAACCAGCATTCCCGCCCAGGTCCGCATCGCCCCACCCCCTCCGGACAAGGTAAGCCGCGATCGCCGCCCGAACAGCGGCCGGGCCTGCCCGGGTCAGGGATGTGCCCGAGGGCGGCGGGCGTATTTTCGCTGCGCGGGAGCCACCGGGTCCGAACGTCCCAGCGGCAAGCCCGCGGGGCGCGTTACTTGATCGTGACGAACCTGGTGCCGTTGGCGCCGCGAACCCGCAGCAGGTGACCGCCGCTCTTCGGCGGCGCATGCAGCGCCGCCACCGCGTCGTCGGACGACGTGATCGCCTGGCGATCGACCTCGACGATGACGTCGCCCGGCTTGATGCCAGCGCGCTCGGCCGGGCTGCCCGAGACCACGTCCGTCACCACCGCGCCGCGCGTCCCGCGCTCCAGCCCCAGCGAATTGGCCACGTCGGGCGTCAGCGTCTGCAGACCGAGCCCGATCTTCCCCTGCCCCTGCGCCTCGGCCGTCTGGCGCTGATCCTCGTCGGGCAGCTCCGCCAGCGCGACCTGCGTCTGTGCGGGCTTGCCCTCGCGCACGTAGTGCAGCGTCACCTTCGTGCCGATGTTCTGCCCCGACACGTAGTCGACGACGTCGCCGGCGCCGTTGATCTTCTGGTTGTTCACCTCGGTGATGACGTCGCCCGGCCGCATGCCCGCCTTGCCGGCCGGGCCACCGGGCGTCAGCTCCTGAACGAACGCGCCCCGCGGCGGCGCGGTCTTTCCGAGCTTCGCCTTCTGCGCGTCGTCGAGATCCTTCACGTCCGTCAGCAGAAGACCGAGGTACGGGTAGCGAACGTGCCCTTCCTTGACGAGCACCTGCGCCACGCGCCGGACCTCGTTGACCGGAATCGCGAAACCGTACGCGCCGCCCGCGCCGACCTGGATCAACGTGTTGACGCCGACCACCTCGCCCTCGAGGTTGACCAGCGGGCCGCCCGAGTTACCCGGATTGATCTTGGCGTCCGTCTGGATGTAGCCCCGCACGCGCTTGCCCGACATCTGCACGTGCCGGCCTGGCCGACCCTTGCCGCTGACGATGCCGGCCGTGACCGTCTGCTCGAGGCCGAGCGGGCTGCCGACCGCCACGACCCACTCGCCCACTTCCAGCTTGTCTGAATCGCCGAGCCGCGCGACGACCAGGTTCGCCGGCGGCTTGTCGAGGCGAACCACCGCGACGTCGGTCTGCGCGTCCTTGCCGACCACCTGGGCGCTGTATTCCTTGCCGTCGTTCATCGTGACGGTGACCTTGGTCGCGCCCTGCACCACGTGGCGGTTGGTGATGATGTCGCCGTTCGTGCCTATGATGAAACCCGACCCGACGCCGTGCGCGGGCCCGGGCTCGGGCATCCCGCCGCCGGGACCGAACTCGAAGAAGTGACGGAAGAACGGCGGCACGTTTTCGTCGTCGTCGTCCGGACCGTTGGGGGCCGGGCCGCGCCGCCCCGGGTGGCCGTTGCCCATCCCGCCGCGCGCGACCTCGACCTCGATGCGCACGACCGACGGCGCGAGGGCCTTGGCGACGTTCGAGAACGCGCGCGACAGCGCCCGCGCCTCGTTGGGCGCCTCGGTCTTGGGCGTCACGGCCGCGTTGGCGGCCGCGGCCGGCGCGACCAGGCTGGCGACGAAGCCCGAGCCGCCCGGCGCGTTCGGATCGCGGGGATGAAAGAGCCCGGGGAGAGCGATGGATCCAGCGACGCCCAGCGCGAGCGCAGCGATGAAAGGCGCCCGCATGCGATTGCGAATCATGAATGGTCCTTTGTATCGAGTTGGATGAGCTGTCAAGCGCCGCGGGTTGCCCAGCGGTGACGAAACAGCAGGTTAACCGCCCGGGGTACCCGAAAAATTCCGCGCCGGTTTCACGAACTGAAGCGCAAAGCGATCGCTGGTGCCGCGACGCTCGCCCGCGGTGCGGGGCGACGCGTTCCAGTCGTGCTTGTCGGCTGGGTTGCGCAGGAAATCGCCCACCGCCTGCAGCTGGAATCCAGCACGCTGGACCTCCGCGATCACGGTCGCCTCATCGATGCGATGCAACGTCTGCACGTCCGCGATCCCGCTGCCGGCGCGCGCCGCGTGATCGATGACGTAGTAGAAGCCGCCCGGACGCAGCGCGCTGAACACGGCCCGGTTCATCCGGTCGCGGTCGGCGCCCATCCAGACAGCGTCATGATAGAAGAGGTTGATGTAGACGGCGTCGAGGTCGCGCGCCTCGGGCGGGAACGGATCGTCGAACTCGCGATCCACGCGGACCACGTTTCGCATCGCCACGCGCTGCAGGCGATCGGCCCACGGCTTGCCGGCGAAGCGCTCCAGCACGAGGCGGTTGTTCTCG